>USIG01000179.1 GCA_900554685.1 uncultured Cryptobacterium sp. | reverse complement strand
TGGCAACCATGAAAACTCTTCGTGTTGCCACACTCTCCGGCGCCGTACTTGATGCCTTTTCAACCATATCCATCGCTGCCATTGCGGTAATGCTTGGCTTTCGTCTGGTAGATGGTTCACTTACGTTGTTTCCTGCTCTGTTCGTGCTGGTTTTAATGCCGGATTATTTCAAGCCCATCCGTGAATTTGCCTCCGACTACCACGCCTCTCTTGATGGTAAGAATTCGCTTCATTCAATCCTTGCATTGTTGGAGCCCTCGCCCACCGATACCTCCAAATTTTCCCAGGACTATACCGAAGAACACGCCCCAGAGTACTCTTCGAACCATTATTCCTCGAAGACACCTGGCTTATTATCCTGGTCAAACAAGGCAACGCTTAAGCTTTCCGCTCTTTCTTATTGCTATCAGGACGAAAATACGTTTGCCTTGCAAGATGTTTCAGCCACCTTTACCGGAACGCAAATTGTAGGAATCATCGGACAATCAGGAAGCGGAAAAAGTACCCTAGCCCATCTTTTGGCAGGGCTCAGCGATCCCACCAGTGGATCAATCATTCTCAATGAAGAATCGCTACCCTCACTGCACTGCCCAGCATGGCAAAACCAACTCGCCTATATCCCGCAGAATCCCCATATCTTCCATGCTTCACTAAAAGATAATCTTTCTTTTTATCAGCCCGATGCCTCCCGCGAAGAAATTGAAGAAATCTGCTCACTCATGGGACTTGATACCCTGATAGAAGAGCTGCCACAGGGAATCGATACCCTCATTGGAGAAGGAGCTCACTCCTTAAGCGGAGGTCAGGCACAACGTATTGCGTTTGCACGTGCATTCCTCAACAAAGAATGTAGTGTTCTCATTTTCGACGAGCCCACCGCTCACCTTGATATCGAAACCGAACTTGAGCTAAAGGATCGCATGCTTGAACTCATGGAAGGCAAGCTTGTCTTTCTTGCCACCCATCGTCTCCATTGGCTTTCCGCTATGGACACCGTGCTAGTGCTTGAAAAAGGACACTTACGCACCCAAGACACTCCTGAAAACCTTATGCAATCAGGGCTTATCCAGTTTGGAAATCCCTTCTCGAAAGAAGGTGAACCCCATGTCGCACGATAACGTTCAAAGCACGCCTAAAACCACAAAAAACGCCTCGTCAAAGGCTTTTTCCTGGAAGCAAGACACCTGGGTTAAACCCTATTTCGCCCGTTATAAAAAGACGTTATTCCTTGCGCTCTTTTTGGGAGTTTTAACGCTCGGATTCGCCTCCGCCTTAATGTTTACCTCTGGTTGGCTTATCGGCGGCTCTGCTGAGATGCCCTATTCCATTTTGCTTTTAGGGACCCCTCTTCTTTGCGTGCGCGTATTTGGTGTTGGCAAACCTCTTTTACAATATGCCGAACGTCTTACCAGTCACGATTGGGTGCTGAAAATGACTTCAAGCCTTCGCGTCAAGCTCTATCGTACTTTTGATGCGCAAGGGATATTTTTCCATTCGCTCTACCGCCTTGGAGATGCGCTTGGCCTTTTGGCTGAAGATATCGGCCATATTCAAAACCTTTATCTCCGTACCGTATTCCCCGTTGTTATTGCTTGGGTTCTAGGGCTTTTGCTCGTTATAGGGTTTGGTCTGTACACCTGGTGGATGGGACTGGTGGTTCTCGTACTCCTTGCGCTTGAACTTGTGGTGGTGCCGCTTATTTCGGCATCCTTAAATGGAGCGCGCCAAGCAAAGCACAAGGCCCTCAAAGCATCTCTTTATACCGAGATTACCGACGACACTCTTGGTATTACCGACTGGATACTTTCCGGACGCTACCCCGACTATGTTGCGCGCCATCAAAAAACGCAGACCAGCCTGCGTGAGCTTGAGAGAGCAGGACACGCATTCGACAAACGTCGCGATGTAGTCCTGCAAATTCTTTTTGCTCTTGGTGCTGTTATTGTCGTTGTGTGGGCTGCTTTTTCTTTTGGTGGACAGACGGGAGGCAATGCAAATTGGATTCTTGCCTTC
>USIG01000178.1 GCA_900554685.1 uncultured Cryptobacterium sp. | reverse complement strand
CATCTTCATGACCGGTAATAATGTTGAGCAAGGTTGTTTTCCCGGCACCATTAGGACCTACCAACGCAAGACGATCGTGTTCTTCGAGCTTGAAAGTGACATCAGAAAATATCGTTCGGGATCCGAACGATTTGGTTATATGTTCTAGTTGCAAAATCATAACGACTAATTATAGCAACGTTGACCTTATGCATGGTTAGTCGATATACGATTGCTCGCTTAATCAATATAAATATGATCAGTTTTCGAAAGATCAAGCTTGTGCTCACGAACAAACTCTATGAAATGATCAACGCAATAAGGACGGTAATTCTTTTCGCTGTAGATAAGATAGACCATGTGCGAAAAACGGCGCTGTTCTTCAGCATTGTTGTAAAGCGGCTTGATGACAATATCGTCAACCGTATGAGGGAAAAACGTATCGAGCATAACAGCGTAGTCAGAACCAGTTGCCGCAAGACCCGCAAGAATAGATTCATCCTCGTAAGAATAACGTACCTTTTCTACTCCATAGCTATCAAGCAAGCGCTTAACCGCACTTCCCAGCGGAACCTCTTCACGATATGAAATGATAGATTGACCCACAAGATCTTCCGGAGTTAAAAACGGCTTTGCAGCTAAGGGAGAATCAGGATTCATCGAAACTCCCAAAAGCTGTTCTGCCACAGGAATTTTCTGAATCCCAGACTCGGAGCCATCACAAGCGCAAAACGCCACATCGTGTTTGCCTTCATTGATGCCCGCAATAAGCTCTTGGGAAGGGCGTTGGTTGATATCAAATACTGTTTCATGATCGTTTGCAGACGAATAAAGCTTTAGCAAACGAGGTAAGTAGTCTGACTGAAGAGTAACAATACATCCAATATCAATTGTGCCGCCATCACCTTCGCCGGAATAACCCTTCATGATGGCGATACCTTTATCCAGCTGTTCGAGTGAAGCATTGACATATTCAAGAAACTCTGAACCATATTTGGTCAGTTCAACATTTCGTCCGGCCTTTTGAAATAGGGATACCCCTAGCTCTTGTTCAAGAGAAGAAATAGAACCAGATAAAGTTGGTTGCGTAATAAAAAGTTCTTTTGCAGCACGAGTATAATGCTGCAATTCTGCTAACTTTCGAAAATAATACAGCTGAGATAGATTCATGCCTTGTACACCTCTGGAATGAATTATTACACAGAAATTATAACGTAATACCGATAGATTTTTCGCAATTCATAAGAAAGTACCCGACCAAAAAAATAGAGATAGAGACCCCTTTTGGCCTTTAACCAAAAAATAGAGATCCCGGAAACCCAGGATCTCTATCAAACGAATATGGAATTCGACTTATGGCTTTAGGTACTTACCAAATTCCGATAAGAACCAAACCTCATACCATACGTAGTTTTACTTATTCCTCACGAAGCTTTTCCATTGCACTGTAGCCAAACTGGCGCTTAAAGGCAGCCATCGCAACAAGAGACATCAAAATCTCAACACAGCTTACCACGAGCAAGAGAATCATCATGATCCAAACAGCGCTTGCCTCGCCTACCGCAGTAGTCATGCTGCCAACGATGAAGGGCAGGAATACTGATGCAAAGCCCATGAAGGTATAGTACATACCAACGTTACGACCACGAGGACCGGGGCACATCATCTGGCGCAAGGAAACACCAGTCTGAAGCATACCGCCTGCAGCAGAGAAGCCCAGAACAGCAATAGCAACATACACAACACCAGCGCCAAGACCAAGAGGCAATGCAATAATTACCAAGGCCAGTGCTGCTGCACCCAAAATGGAGTCAAACAGAATAACCTTCAGAGGCGACCAGCGAAGCTTACCCATAATCCAAGCCCAGAACAAAACTGCGATGATTGATCCAGCGGTATAGATTGAAGTCAAACCTGCAGCTGCAACTGGATCAAGACCAAGATTAGTAATACCGAATTGCTTGGTGTACTGCTGAGCACCATACATTACAAACATAATGGTGAAACCAAAGAACAGCGTAACAAACTGAACAAGAGCGTTTGGCTGTTCAATCATGGCATCCTTAGCTGCTTGAATCTCAGCTTCAGCCTTATTCTTAGCATCAGAATCATCAGCATCATCGACTGCCATTTTGCGCTCATCATCGTAAATAAAGGGCGTAAAGATTGCCATTATCGTTGCGATAATAGACATAACGATAGGAATCCAGATATTAATCTGCCACGTATCGCCAGCATTCATAGCTGCCAAGAGAGGATAGACGATACCGGACAAAGAAATAACAGCCTTGATACCAATAGTCGTGGAAGCAGAATACTTTGGATTTGCCTCTGCAAC
>USIG01000177.1 GCA_900554685.1 uncultured Cryptobacterium sp. | reverse complement strand
TCACGCGCCGCTGTGACTACGCGTGCCGTATCATCCGTGCCGCTTATAAAAATGGCGAATCATATGTCTCTATTGCTGAGGTGGCTGAGGCGGAACAAATTCCTTATTCATTTGCACGAAGCATTCAGCATGAACTGGTAAAAGCAGGTCTTCTGCGCACCATTCGTGGTGTGCATGGAGGTCTTATCCTTAATTGCGATCCTGCAACGGTTACCGTCTACGACGTGCTGACAAGCGTAAGTGGTGAGGCCATGTCGGTGGCTGAATGCACCAATTGTTCCTATACGTGCTGTCACAAAAAAACATGTTCGTTCAATGCAGTTTGGCGTGCAGCCGATATGGTTTTAAAGAATCTCTATTCGTCTATTTCTTTAAAAGATCTCTTTGAACAGGGCGAAAACCATCCTGCTATACAGGCTGCCTTTGCTCTTGATTCCAAAGAATAGGGTCGTGTTTTGCTCAGCGAAGAAGAACGCCAGTTTATTGCGAAAATATGGGATGAGGGCAAGCGGCTCTATCGTGATTTGCCTTGGCGAGGAATAGATGATCCTTATGCGGTACTTGTTTCTGAAGTGATGCTTCAGCAAACGCAGGTAGCGCGCGTTTTGAATTACTGGGAGAGATTTTTAAAGCTTTTTCCCACCCTTGATGCGCTTGCAAGCGCAGAGACTTCTTTGGTGCTGGAGGCCTGGCAGGGGCTTGGCTACAACCGTCGTGCGTTAGCGCTTAAACGCTGCGCTGAGCTTTGTGCTTCAACCTATCAAGGAATGCTGCCTCAATCTTATGAGGAACTTCTTGCGCTTCCCGGTATTGGTAAGGCTACCGCAGGTGGGGTGCTTGCCTTTGCCTACCAAAAGCCGGTGCTCTATTTAGAGACAAATGTGCGTACGGTGTTTTTGCATGAGTTCTTTTCTGGCGAAGAGGCAGTGGATGATCGTCGCATTGAGCCTTTGGTTGAGCGAACCTGCTCAAAGGAAAATCCTCGTGGATGGTATTACGCCTTGCTTGATTACGGAGCGTATTTAAAGTCCATACTTCCCAATCCTTCTCGCCGCTCTCGTCATCATGTGCAACAGTCGAAGTTTGAGGGATCACGCAGGCAAAAACGAGCAGAGATTGTACGTCTCGTTCTTGCACAGCGTGAAGTGACGTTTTCTGAGGTGGTAGGGGCTCTCTGTGAATTTGAGACAAGCCAAGGACGAAAAGAGCCCGATGCGCGCCTTGTTCGCTCGATTCTTGATGATTTAGTGCACGAAGGCTTCTTTTCGCAGCAGGGCAGCGGAGATGAGGCAATTTACTCTGCAGGGTAAACGCCCAAAACCTTTACTTCGCGAAGCTTTAAGCGCAAGCAGTCCAGCGCTGTTTTGATTGAAGGATCTGCAGGAGTTCCTTCAAGGTCAACAAAGAAAAGATAATCTCCTAATCCCTGTTTGGTAGGACGTGACTGGATCATAGTCAGATTGACGTTTGCGTAGTTGAGCTCCGAGAGAATCATAAGAAGCGATCCTGGCTTATCTGCATTGAGCGAAAGGGCCAGCGATGTTTTCATATGCTCGCTATGAAGCACCTGTTCATGGCCTTGGCGGGCAATCAGGGCAAAACGGGTCTGGTTACCGTAATGATCTTCAATATCGCGCTCTTGAATCTTTCCGTTAAATAATTCGGCAGCAAATTCCGAAGAAATACCTGCAACCGTTTTGTCCTTTGAGGCAGCGCGTGCGCCTTCTGCTGTTGAGGAGGCGGCAATGCGTGCAAGGGTGGGAAAACGATTGTTGAGATAGCGTCGGCATTGCGCAAGTCCCTGAGGATGGCTCACAACGGTTTTGATGTCTTCAACGCTTGCGTCAGGGTGAAGTACTAAGCAGTGGTGAATATCAAGAACCGCAGATCCCATGATGGAAACACCGCCCTTAAACGCAAGGGTGTCTAAGGTGGCAGTGACGACACCTTCGAGGGAATTCTCAATAGGCATTACACCGAATTCAGCTTTTCCACGATCAACTGCTTCATGAACTTCATTAAAAGAAGGACATTCAACAAGCTCAACTTCCTCACAATTCATGCGCTGGGCAAAAAGACGAGCAGCTTCATGAGAATATGTTCCTACTGGTCCTAAGTAAGCGATTGTAGTGGGCTGAGTCATGGTGGTCCTTTCTGATAAATTTTGAACATAATACCGCACAATGATGAAGCGCTGAGTTTCTTTCGCGTAAACGACCAAAAATAAAGTTGATCTATAAGAAACAAATAATGGGACGTTTTCATAAAAATGACCATTTGCTAATGGTATAATTCAAAATAATGTTCAAATGTTGGATAA
>USIG01000176.1 GCA_900554685.1 uncultured Cryptobacterium sp. | reverse complement strand
AGTACACGCCACCTCACAAGCGTGGTAAGTATCAGTCCTACATGGGCTTGATCGCTAACTGCGGTACTCTGTTCGCATCTGTAATGAACCTCGTTATTCTGCCTATTGCTGGCTGGCGTGAGGTATTCGTTTTCTGCGGCGTTTTGGGTGCATTGGTTGTAATCCTTGTTCTTACCTGCATGGACGAATCTCCTCGTTGGTTGGCTATGATGGGCCGCAACGACCAGGCGGACGCTATTGTTTCTAAGCTTGAGGCAAAAGCGGTCGCAAGTGGTAAGACCGTTCCCGAGGTAACTGACGAAGAGGTTGCTGCTCGTGCTGCAGAACAGGAAGTAAAGCAGCTTCCGTTCTCGGTTCTGTTTAAGAAGAGCATGATCACCCGTACGCTTACGGCTATGTTCCTTTGCTTTGTAATGAATGTTTTGGTTTACACCATCATTACTTGGACCCCCACCATTTTGGTTGCAAAGGGCTTTGACACCAGCATGTCTACTTTGATGACGGTTGTTATGCAGCTCGGTATTCCTGTTGGCGTTGGCGCACTTACCTTCTACGTTGAAAAGGTTAATCGTAAGACTATTCTTATCGGTTCTTACTTGGCGGTAGCAATCCTTGGTCCTATTTGGTCCTTGTTGCCAACCGAAAACACTGCTTTGATCATGGGCTTCGGTTTCTTGGTTTGCGTATTTACGTTCACCAACTCCGTTACCACGGCAGCTATTTACCTCTCCGAGCCTTTCCCAACGGCTTGCCGTATCCGCGGCGCAGGTCTTGCAAACGCATTTGGTCGTGTTGCAGGTATCGTAAGCCCAATGTGGATTGCATTCTTCGTAGCATCTCCTATCGGAACCATGGGCGCTTATCTTATTAACTCCGCACTCGCAATTGCTATGTCTATCTGGCTGGCAGTGTTTGGCGTTGAGACTCGTGGCCGTACCCTCGAGGATATTACGAAGGGTTTGCTTGACGACTAATTTCAAAGCAAAATATTTTCCCACCCACAGAAGCCCTGCACCTTGTGTGCGGGGCTTTTTCTTTGCGTGCCTTATGCTGTTCTCTGTTGTAAGGGGGCACGTAATTAAGGGTTTCAGCCTATCGAAGATGTGAAGCGTCCGAAACAGGAATCCATCCGTTAAACGGATGGATGATAATTAATAAGCTAAAGAAGAAACCGCAGAGGGGTACAGTAGAATAAACTTGGAGAAAAACCATGGCAAAATGATGAGAGAGGGTTGTCATGACAGAAGAAAAGAAGGGGACTGGTATTACGGGCCATACTCATATGGTGGCAATGATTGGTAGTCCAGTTGAACATTCGGCATCGCCTGCAACACATTCGCTTGCGTATCAAAAGCTGGGCATTGATGCGGTATTTCTCGTGTTTGACGTGGAAGAAAAGGACGTTGCAAAGGTGATCGAGGCTTTCCGTGTTATGAAGGGCTGGGTTAGCACTACGGTTACTATGCCTTTAAAGCAGGCAGTTATTCCTTATCTTGATGAATTGAGCGATGCTGCATCTTTGATGGGCAGCGTAAATATGATTAAAAAAGAAGATGATGGCAGGCTTGTGGGTCACAATACCGACGGGCAAGGCTTCATGAATAACCTGAAAAAACATGGAGTTGTGGTTGAAGGATCAACTATGACTCTCGTTGGGCCGGGCGGAGCAGGCTCTGCTATTTTTGTCCAGGCAGCACTTGATGGGGTTTCTCGTTTGGATGTTTTTGCTCGAGGAAATGGCAGGTCGTATAACCATGCTTTGGAGCTTAAGCAAAAGGTCGAAGAGGCTACTTCGTGTAAAGTCGCGCTTTATCCATTAGAAGATACTGAGCAGTTGAAGCGCTCTATTGCTGAGTCGGACATTCTTGCTAATGGAACTAATATTGGTATGGGCGAGGGCAACACGGAAACGCCCGTTCCTGTAGATTTCATTAAACCCGGTATGGTTGTGGCAGATGTTATCTATGCGCCGCAAGAAACGCAGCTTTTAAAAGAGGCTAAAGCACGTGGCTGTAAAACACTTAACGGTCTTGGTATGTTAGATGAACAAGCGGTGGTAGCAGATAGAATTCGCTTTGGGGTTGAGATTCCCATTGATGAAATTCGTGCCGAGCTGCGTTGATATAAAAAGACCCGTTCTGTGTTTTCATTAAGGAAGGAAACACAATGAAGATGGAATTTGATATCACGGGACATACGCAGTTGGTGGGAGTTATTGGACTTCCAACGAAATACTCTATGTCGCCTGCTATGCATTCTGCATCGTTTTCAAAGTTGGGGATCGATGCGGTTTATCTTGCTTTTGACGTTAAACCCGAAAATCTCACACAGACTGTTGAAGCATTTAGAAAC
>USIG01000175.1 GCA_900554685.1 uncultured Cryptobacterium sp. | reverse complement strand
AGGTGTCTGATTACAAAGTGTCTGATTCGCAGCACAAGGCAAACGAATGGTCCGATTCAGCAGATGAAGCGAAAGCTGCGCCAAGTGAACAGCAAAGCAAAGCGGACGAAACGCAGGGTGTGTCTCGGAGAAAGCCGGTCAAAGAAAAATCTGCAAAGCGTAAAGGGCTTTCACGGCGCTTTCTTGTGGGATCGTTGATCGTTGTTCTTTTATTAGCTATTGGTACAGGTCTTCTTGCCTGGAATCAATGGTTTCGCTATGACGATGCCGCCGATATCCAAGGTACCTGGGTAATAGAGGGAACTACTCAAAGTATTACTATTACCGATTCCGATATCGTTATGACTGCCGATGTGTCATATCCTTACACCTTGGATACCTTCCAGAAAACAATATCTTTTTCATTCAAACAATACAGTGGATCGGGATCATATGCTTTTTCTCCTGAGCGCACAGCGCTTGTGATTACTGAAACTGATGCCGATTCGGGCGAAAAAGTTTCTACCAAACTGGTGAAACAATGACGTGGGCATATGATGCTGCAAGGTGGCTAAGCAAAACCATGACGAGGGGAAATGGCGCCGCTCTGGGTTCGCTCGGCGCTGCTCTGAGGTGGCACGACACTGCGCTGAGGTCGCTCGACACTGTGCTGAGGCCGCAGAGCGCTGCCCAAAAGTTGCAAAGCACGGGGCTAAAATCACAGAGCGTTGAGGGAGTTTTGGCATGAGCTCCCTAAAGACAGAATCGAAAGGCCCTCTTAGTGTGGAGCGCATTCGCGTGAGACCCGATCGTATAGAAACAACGATTCGAGTGGGCTCCGAGAAATATGCCTACACCAACGAAAACCTTATCGATCAGGTTTTAAAGCATTTTCCCACCTTGGGCGTGCATGCGTGTCGTAACTCAAAAGGGCGGCTTTTTTCTGACGTGATGAGCAATACGTCGACACCGCATCTTTTAGAGCATATGGTAGTTGACGGGCAGACACGTCGGGCTCAATCTGAAGAGCGCATTTTTACCGGGACAACTCAATGGAGCAGCGATGATCCTTTGCTTGCTTCTGTCGTATTTTCCTACGAAGATGATCTTGTGGCGCTCGAAGTGCTGAATCAGTGTATAGCGCTTCTTAATGCGATTCTTCTTTCGGATGATTCTTCTTTTGGATAGATCTCGTTGATGGCTGACGGAATTGAAAGGCTAAATGTATGAACGTAGCAATTCTTGCTGATAAACATAATGCGGCAAGTGAAGCGAAAGAGATCCAGCAAGCTCTGGAACAGGGCGAACATCAGGCACGCATTCTTGAGGTAGAAAAAGATGTGATGGCATCACTGCAGGCAATGCGCCCTGAAATATGCGTTATTGCTCCTCGCACTTCGGGAAGTTCAGGCTCTTTACAGGAAATGCTTGAGCTTTTGCAAATACCCTATCTTGGATCGGGGTCAGAAGCGTGTCGACTGAGCGTCGATGAGCAGTTGAGCATGTTTGCAATGCGTCGATATGCTGAAGCGTCGGAAGAGGACGTAGTAGTTGAACCGCTTGTATCGTTTCGTTTTCCGCCTGAGTTGATCCAGACAAACTCGGAAGCACTTATTGAAGCGTGCGAAAAACGTATTCCTGGGGGATATCCTTTTGAGGTGCAAGCCGGATGGCAGGGATGGCAGGCTGAAGCTCAATTCAAAGCGCAAACTGAAGACCAATCTGGGGCGCAGGGGAAGGTAAAGGACAAAGAGGATGCCGAATCTCAAGGTAACGGACAAGGAGAGCGAACGTTTTCTTCTGAGGGACTTTCGGCGGATTCCCTAAAGGCTTTTACTAAGATTGGCACTCATGAAGAACTTGCAGTAGCGTTTGCTTCTTGCGCTAAAACAGGGTGTGTGGTTCGTCAATGGGTTGAAGGGGTGCGATTGAGCGTTGCTGTTCTAGGAACAGGATGGGATGCCCATGTGCTGCCTCCTTTTGATAAAGCAACCCAAGCGCCGGTTGGTGCGTCTGCACTCGCCTTTGATGAGCAGGTTGCGCAAGCCATTCGTTCCGAGATAGAACGATGCGCTTTCGAGATTTGCCTGGCACTGGGTGTGCGCGACTTTGCGCTGGTAGAGCTTATTTGGGATGGTGCGCAGGTACGCTTTTCGGGTGTTGAGACGCTGCCTTCTCTGACGGTGGATTCTGCGTTTGCACTGGCTTGTAAGGCATCGGGGCTTTCGGTAGAAGGCGTGCTCAATCATTTGGTTTCGCTGTAGACATTGCGTATCTGTTTGGAAACAAGTAAGGCCCCGAAAGGTTTTTTAAGGTAAGCAGCGGGGCATGCACGTATAATAGGGGCATGAGATATCGTACCTATGATGTCGGAAGGGTGTTCGAAATGGGTAAATTTGCTACATTTTTAATCGGTGGCATTGTTGGTGCTGCCGC
>USIG01000174.1 GCA_900554685.1 uncultured Cryptobacterium sp. | reverse complement strand
TCGCAGGTAGAGAAAGGATAAGAGGCCAAGGCTGCGCTTGGTCGAGGGGTAGTAATTATGGCTGATAACAACTACATTCTGACCGAAGAAGGCAAGGAAAAGCTCGAAGAGGAACTGCACTATCTCGAAACGGAAAAACGTGCAGAAATTGGCGAGCGTATTCGTGTTGCACGCGAATTTGGCGACATTTCCGAGAACTCTGAATATGATGACGCTAAAAATGAGCAGGGCATGATGGAGGCTCGTATTGCAGAGATCACTCGTATTTTGAGCGAGGCGACGGTTTTTTCTGCGCCTAAGCGTTCTGGCAAGGTAAACATTGGCAGCCGCGTTACGGTTGAAATGGGCGGACGCGAGCGCGTATTTTCGATCGTTGGTGCTGCTGAGAGTGATTCTGCGGCAGGAAAAATTTCTAACGAATCACCTGTAGGCGCTGCTCTTTTGGGTCATAAGAAAGACGATGAAGTTGAAACGACTGGTCCTACGGGGCGTGTAATCAAGATGAAGATCTTAAAGATCGAGCACTAAGACACAAAGGTTGGCTTGGCAAGATCGAGCTTGTGAGCTGTGAGCTTGTAAGCTTGTGATAAAGAAAAAGAAATGGACAACAATGGCGCAAGATTCTACTGAACAGATTATTGAAGACGATCCTATTGAAGTTCGTCGTGCAAAACGCGAGGCTCTGTTGGCTGAAGGAAAAAATCCTTATGGTCACGCCTATGAGTATTCCCATCATGTTGCCGATTTGGACGAAAAATACCAAGAACTTGGCGATGGCGAAAATACCGAAGATCGAGTAGCGGTTGCAGGACGCATCGTTGCAAAGCGCGTTCAGGGAAAGATTATTTTCTTTGAACTGCTGGATTCAACAGGAAAGATTCAGCTGTTCTGTCGAATCAATGCGTTAGGCGAAGAAGCATTTGCTGAAATGAAGGATCTTGACCTGGGCGACTGGATTGGCGCTGAAGGTTTTGTAATGCGTACTCGCCGAGGACAGCTCTCGGTTGCAGTTGAGGCATTTGAACTTCTTTCGAAAGCTCTCCGTCCTTTGCCTGAAAAGTTCCATGGCCTATCCGATAAAGAGCTTCGTTATCGCCAGCGTTATGTAGATCTGATTGTCAATGATGATGTGCGCGAGACTTTCATTAAGCGCTCAAAGATCATTTCTGCTTTCCGTCACTATATGGAAAATGATGGCTATTACGAGGTGGAGACTCCTATCTTGCAAACCATCCAGGGTGGTGCAACAGCAAAACCTTTCATTACGCACTTCAACGTACTGGACCAGGAATGCTATTTGCGCATTGCAACCGAATTACACTTGAAGCGCCTTTTGGTCGGCGGTTTTGAGCGTGTGTTCGAGATTGGTCGAATTTTCCGCAATGAAGGAATGGATCCAACTCATAATCCGGAATTTACCAGTATGGAAGCATATCGTGCTTTTAGCGATCTTGAAGGCATGAAAAAGCTCGCAGAGGGAGTCATTAAGGCAGCCAATGCGGCGGTGAATGATTCCGAACAACTTGAATACCAGGGACAGACAATTGATCTGTCGGGATCATGGCCTTCTATTCCTATGACAAAGATTGTTTCTGACGCATTAGGTGAAGAGGTTGATCTTGATACTCCCGTAGAGCATCTAGCTGAATTGGCGAAGAAGAATGGTATCGAAGTAAAACCTGAGTGGAATGCAGGCAAGCTTATTGCAGAGCTCTACGATGAGATTGGCGAACCTACGATTGTTAATCCAACGTTTGTAGTTGATTATCCAGTAGAAGTAAGTCCTCTCGCAAAGCGCTTTGAGGATGATCCTCGACTGACGCATCGTTTTGAGCTGGTTATTGCTGGCCATGAATACGCTAATGCTTTTTCTGAATTAAACGATCCGGTTGATCAGGCTGAGCGCTTCCAACGTCAGATGGAAGAAAAAGCATCAGGCGATGACGAGGCAATGGAATACGATACTGATTACGTTCGCGCTCTCGAATACGGTATGCCTCCCGCAGGTGGCATCGGCATCGGCATCGATCGCGTTGTAATGTTGTTGACGAATCAGGCAAGCATTAGGGATGTGCTGCTGTTCCCGCATATGCGTCCTGAGGCAAAGACTAACTAGTAGTTATTTATTCGTGCTGCATGGTTTCTGCCGGGAACAGCAGCACGCGCCCTCTCGGGCCTTTCACCCAAAATTCACCTTCATGAGCCTTTATGGTGTGTAGTTGTATGCTCAAAGCTTCTTATGAAATGCGATGCAATTGTTGCGCGTTACAAGCTTTGCAAGTGTGATGCGATCCTTGCGCGTTATAAGCTTCGTAGGCGCAATGCAATCGTTGCGTATTGCAAGCTTTGCAAGGCGGCTACCCCATGCAGGCTCTTTTCTTTTTGGGCGGAGAGTATGCTTTGGATCTATTCGCCTATACAAAATGGTAGAATTTTAGGCGCAAATTGCGATAAATATGTGACGGGATGTTACGAAAATATGACAAACTAGCACTCTCCGTTATCGAGTGCTA
>USIG01000173.1 GCA_900554685.1 uncultured Cryptobacterium sp. | reverse complement strand
AAAGCAACCGTTCTTTATTTCACCGGAACCAATACCACCAAACGATACGCTGAAGCGTTTGCTTGCGCTCTTCCTTATGAAACCGAGATTGAATCACTTCGCTTTGATCACCCCATCAACAAGAACTTTTCTGATAAAGAATTATTTGTCCTGGCGGGACCTGTTTTTGGAGGATACCTTCCCGCTTTTGTGTGGGAACAACTCGAAAATGTTAAAGGCAGCAATACACCAGCTGTGTTGCTTGCAGTATATGGCGCACGCGATTACGACAATGCCCTCTTAGAGATGGATACGAAACTGAGTGCTAAGGGCTTTGTCACGGTAGGAGCTGCCGCGTTAGTAGCACGTCACAGTATTGTTACCTCTATTGCTTCCAACAGGCCTGACAGCCATGATTTAGACGAGGTAAAGCACTTTGCATCGGATATTGCTACTCGTCTTCATGATATGAATTCACTATCAGATGCTCCACAGTTTAGCTTCAAGGGCAATCTCGATGGTCATGCTGCTAAAAACCCAGCACCTTTAGTGTCGCAAGATTGTATTGAATGCGGCATTTGTGCAACAGAATGCCCTGTTGGCGCAATTCCTGAAGATGAACCAAACACTACCGATGAGAACCTTTGTATTTCATGTATGCGCTGTGTAGAGCTTTGTCCCAATGGGGCCCGCGCGCTTCCCACTCCGCTTCTCGAAGGCGCAAGTGCTATGCTCTCCCAAAAGGCAGACCCCACCAAGAAAAATGAATTCTTCTAATAAGGGTTATCGAGCAAGGGTTAAAGGGTTATTGCTCTTACAGAACTCGATATCGAAGCCTTTATAGCTCTAGCCATCAGCCCCTTTTAGAACCCTGGCGGCTAATGCCTCCCTTGTGTCCTGAGGCTTTATTGGGACCTCTTCCAATTTGTGTACGAGTAGAAAAGCCATGCTGGTTATTCCATCCACGCGTGGCTTTTCTGGCAAGGTTTCTCTGAATTCTTTCCCAATCATCTCTCTTTGTTTTTGAATTCATACGTGCTAGAATCCCCTTGACTGAAAACGACACAACTTGTCATTAATTGTATCAGTCTGCTTATTCATTTTGCGAAAGCCCATATGCCAAGCTTTTGCCTCGGTTAGGAGAATGATCAGTGAAGTTCTAAACGTTCAGTTTCTCTGTCCTTACAACAAGCCTATCCAGGCCGTAAAGACTTGTATTCTGACGTTACAAACTTTACTTGCTCCTTTTCCCTTGCTTTGAATGCGCTATCCCCTCTGTATACGCATCGCTTATTGTGGGTTCTTTATTAGCAAAAAGTGTATGCTTCGGAATTATGAGTGTTCTTTACGGCCTCTAAAAGGAGGTCGCTATGACTCAATCAAAAGTTCTTACTCTTTCTCATATCTCCTATACCTATCCCGGTTCATCAAAGCCGATATTCTCAAACGTTTCGCTAACCTTTTCCTCGGGCTGGACCGGTATCGTCGGCAACAATGGATGCGGTAAGACTACCCTTGCACACATTGCCTGCAGCACGCTTGTGCCTAACGAAGGATCAGTAACTCCTTCTTTGAGTTATGCATACTGTGAACAAGATGCAGGTATCGAGCCGCCGCTTCTTTTTGATTTCGCCTGCGACTACTCCAATAACGCGCAAAGGCTCCGTAGCATTCTTCACCTTGATGATGAGTTACTTTGGCGCTTTAACGAGCTCAGCTGTGGTGAACAGAAGAAAATTCAAGTTGCTTGCGCCCTCTGGACGAATCCCGAACTGCTGATATTGGACGAGCCAACAAACCACGTTGACGAGCTCTGTCGTCATGAAATACAAGAGGCACTTCGGCAGTATTCAGGAATTGGGCTTCTTATTTCACATGATCGTTTCCTCCTTGATGAATTGGCAACTACCTGCCTTTGTTTTGAAGCAGGAACACTTCGTATGCGCCCTGGAGGCTATACGCAAGCCAAAGAACAAGCACATAATGAACGGTTATGTATCACCCGAGAAAAAGAAGCACAAAAAGCGCGGGTACAGAAATTACAAGTCGAACATGATCGCCGCTCACAAAGAGCAGCACAAACTGCTTCACGACTAAGCGCTCGTAGTCTTGATAAACATGATAGCGATGGCAGAGCCAAACGTCGTTTGGCAGTATTTACCGGTCAAGATGGAAAAGCGGGATCGCTCGCCTCTTCAATGGATGCACGATTGCAGAAAGAAAAACAAAAGCTTGCAAATCTCCATCTCACAAAGGAATATTCCAGTTCTCTGTGGCTAGATTCAAAACCTTCACCACGAAAAACACTGCTTCATCTGCCTGCTCATAAAATAACTACCCCTCAAGGCGAAAGCAGATACATCCCTACCATTTCTTTGGAAAACAATACCCATCTAGCGATAAAGGGACCAAATGGCATTGGCAAAAGCACTCTTTTAAGAGGAATCATTTGTCATCTTACCGCGCGACAAGATTCTGCACCCGTATCAATGCTCTACCTTCCCCAAGAACTCACCCAAACAGAACGAGCGCAGCTTTTGAACGATATTAAAGCTCTGCCAAAGCAAGAAAGAGGACAGGTGCTTTCCCTTGTTGCACAGTTGAATTCCGATCCAAACCGTATCCTCCAAGCATCATCTTTGAGCCCAGGTGAAGCACGTAAGCTCCTCTTAGCTCAGGGAATTTTACAAAACCCCGAGAT
>USIG01000172.1 GCA_900554685.1 uncultured Cryptobacterium sp. | reverse complement strand
TATGAGGGTCAGGCCAACTATTGCCTCTTGACAAAGTCCTGCTCATATTAAAATATGCATCCACCTTGTAGCAAACAACCTTTGCAGTACGTAAATCTATTCAGTGCGCAAACACAAAACCTTTAACCTTTACAGAGCACGAATCTTTTCCGCCAACCATTCTGCCCAAGCATCCACGCCTTCACCATTGGTGGCAGAAATGGGAAAAATAGGGGCGGTAGGATTCAGGTTCTTGATGTGATCGTAAAATGCCTCTTTATCGAAACTAAACACGGGCAAAGTATCGATCTTATTAAGCACGATTGCCTTAGATGCCTGAAAAACGCCAGGATACTTCAGTGGCTTATCATCACCTTCAGGAACGCTTAGAATCATAGCCTTCATGTTTTCGCCCAGATCAAAATCAGTAGGGCAAACCAAATTGCCAACATTTTCAACAATGATCAAATCCAGGTTATCCAGATCGAGTACATCCACAGCACGACGAATCATATCGCTTTCCAAATGACACGCCCCGCCTGTATTGATTTGAACTGCCGCAATACCCTGCTCTTTAATCTTTTCAGAATCCACTGAAGAAGCGATATCACCTTCGATTACCGCAATATTAAATTCATCACGAAGCGCCTCAATGGTAGCCAAGATAGTTGAAGTCTTACCGGAACCAGGTGATGCCAGCAGATCCAGCACGAACACTTTCTTTTCTCTGAATAATTCACGGTTAGATTGAGCGAGCTTGTCGTTTTTATCAAGAATTGGCTGTTTTAAATCAATTTGCATGATGTATCTCCATCCTAAGACAGCCCCTTTGCCGCAGACTGCCTCGAAACAGTGTTACAAGCATAAAATAACGTATTGCCCTCTATGCGTCTGCAGAATTTTCTTCTTCGTCAGGAATATCTACCTCAATGGAATCTATCCGCAGTTCTTTGCCCTGTAATAGCTCTGAAAAGGCGCTTCCGCATTCCGGACACAACATGTGAAAACGATCGTGTTCGTATTCAGCGCCGCATTCAAGACAGATGCTTTTAGGAGGAATCATTGTTATTTCAAGCTCAGCGTCCTCGCACATGGTACCTTCCGAAAGCGCCTCAAAGGCAAATCGGAGAGCATCTTCAATGGCTTCAGTCATTTCACCAACTGAAAGACTGATTTTAAGGACTCGTTGCGCGCCTGCCTCATTGGCAGCTTGCTGAACAGAGTCCATAACGCCACTCATAATTCCTAGTTCATGCACGACGTCTACCTCTTTTCAGCCGTTTTAGCCTTCTCGTCTTCGCTTCCCCAAAGGTGTTCTTGGAATTTAGTTTTGGCGTACTTTAATTCTGCCTTAGCTTCATCGGCCTCAAGCTGCTCTTGCCTACGAGCTTCTTCTTGACGCTTGATGCGCCTTCTTAAGCCAACACGGGCCGCCAACAGACTTACCTCATACAAGATAACCATTGCAGCAAACATAAGACCCATGGTTACAGGAGAAGCATCAGGAGTAACCATAGCCGAAAAGACCAAGAGGCCCACATATACTCCGCGCCAACTTGCACGAAGCTTTTTATAGGGAACAACTCCAAACATCACCAGATAGAACACCACAAGCGGCATCTCAAAACCAATGCCAAAGCCCAGTTCAAACTTGATAATGATATCGACCCACTGACTTGCCTCCGGCAAAATGGTCGCAAAACCACTTGCCTGATCGGTAAGCCACTGGAATGCAGGATTCAAAATAACGCAATAGCAAAATACCGTACCCACAATAAACAGGGCTAATGCCGCAATAAAGGTAGGAATAAACCACTTGCGCTCTTTTGGCTTTAAGGCTGGCAAGAAAAATGCCAGAATCTGCCACAGCGTAATGGGAGCAGTTGCCACCAACGCCGTCCACAATGCAACCGTAATGCGAACGGAAAAAGCATCGAAAGCACCAAAGACATTAAGCTGAACCTGACCCGATTCATCAAGCGGCATATACTGAGCTACTGGTGCAAGAAGAAATTGCACGACGGTATCGGTTCCTAAGTAGAAGATAAGCGTCGCCACGATAAGGCACACCACGATACGCACAAGACGCATGCGCAATTCGCCAAGATGCTCCATAAGCGACATACGAGCTGGTCCGATTGGCATCACTACTCACCCCTCTCGGACACAGCAGCCGGCGCAGCTGACTTTGTAGTAGAAGAAACTACCTGCGACTTATGCGGTTGAGGCGACTGAGCCGCAGTTCCGGATGTAGCTGCCTGCGACTGAGGAGCAACCTTAGAAGCTGACTTTGCAGATTTTGGTGCCGGCTTGTTTTGGATGGGTTTTGCGCCAAAAAGTTCTTCAGGAGTTAAGGAAGGCTTTGGGCTTGCTTGTTCAGATTTGCTTGCTTGTTCAGATTTAAAGGAAACAGCTTTTTTCTGAGCCGCTGAATTGCGAGCATTCTGAGCTGCCTCATCTTTCATTGCACGCCTGTTAGCAGCAATAGCTTCCTTTTCTTCACGCGCCTTACGCTCTGCGCGTTCTTTATCGTAGCGCGCTTTACGTTCAGCAAAGCTTTCTTGTGTTACCGTTGGAGCGGGCTTTGCCTTTGCTGACGATGAAGAAGATGCAGAAGATGCCTTCTTTGCCTGGGTGCCATCCACGTCCAAAACTTCACCCTTGATAACCGATTCCATTTCGGCCTGCGCTTGCTTGAATTTACGTAAAGCAGCGCCCAAAGTTTTTGCCATTTCAGGCAACTTGTCAGGCCCAAAAATCAAAAAGCCGAACAAT
>USIG01000171.1 GCA_900554685.1 uncultured Cryptobacterium sp. | reverse complement strand
TCCCAGGATAAAGTAACGCTACCATCCCCTGTTGAAGTTACTTGAGGCTTAGGAGATGGATAAAGTCCACACTCCACAAAATCTCTTTCACTCCAGCTGGACCACTTTCCATCAACCCATGCCTGAACAAGGAACTTATAGCTTTGACCATTGGTTAGTTCTCCAATCGTATAACTTGTGTCAGTCCAATTTGTTGAGTAATTTGTATATGTTCCATCATCCCTAAATAGTGCAATTGCATATTTTTCCGCCCCTTCAATTGGATTCCATCTGAGCGTTATAGACCCATTGTCCATATCTTCAACCCAGGGTCTAGGTTTCTTCTGATCTAACTGATAATACTCAGCAATTGCTTCAGCATCCGCTTCGCCCATTGCCTTTAATGAGCTTTCGCTTGAAAGTAAAGCCTGATCAGCGGCGCTTCCGTTAATAAAGCCGTGTTCGATTAAAACAGCCGGAATATTATTCTTGCGGCTCTCACGAAGGACCGCCAAGCCGTCCGCTTGGCTACCATCCTCATAAGTTACACCATTGCCATAATCGCTTTCTTTGTTCCCTCGATCGCGCAGCCCAAATTTGTCGAGTTTATCTAAAATCGCCGTTCCTAATTCTGAACTCTCTTCATGCAAGTAATAACGCCAAGAACTGTCATTTTGAACCCATACTTCGAAACCGGTTGCTGTCGAGGTAGCAGAGTTAATATGGAAACTTACAAATACATCTGCGCCAGCGTTTACTGCACGCGTAACACGTTCCGTTAATCCAACGGACTCGTCGTCGCTGGTACGCGTCATGAAAGTAGTGATGCCGTTATATTGATCAAGGGCAGCCTTGCAATACTGAGCGATTTTTAAATTGAGAGTCTTTTCTACGAGGGAACCGTTACCTGCACCTGGATCTGACCCACCATGTCCTGGATCAAGGGCAATTACCATGCCGCCGCTTCCAGATCGCGCTGAAGCGTTAGATCCAGATGACAAACTTAAAGGAGCAATCCCACTATCAGCTTTTGCACTTTCCTCAATTGCGTCTGCTACGCTTTCTTCTTCAGTAATATTCCCACTATCATCGATAGAATAGGCCGTTATTCCTTCCTCATTTTCTTCTTCAGTCGCCTCAATTACGCTAAATGAATAACCGGTGTCAGTATTAGAAGAAATTACTGCCTCACCGGGAGTACTTCCTTCCCAAGATACTTTTACTAAAGTGTAGTTACCGAGCTGATCATTTGAGGCAAAAGTCAGCTTAAACAGAGCAGCACCGTCTTCAATCCGTGACGACTTCACACTCTGGAGACCTCCATCTGCCTTCTGGAACCAGAGTATTGCACTATTTGCATTCTCTGGGTTAGCAAAAGAAACTACAATGCTTTGGGTTTCGTTTAGCGGAACCTCTTTTTGATCAATGTATATGAATTCGAATACAGCATCATCCTCTAATGTTTGTGCAGCAGGTTGACTGGCGTCATCGTTGGAGTTCGCTGCACTGCTTTCGATAGAATCCTGCCCTGAACTAGACGAGACTTTTTCACTGCTGACAGAACCTGAGCTAGAGTCATTACTTTCTTGGCTAGACTGATTATTCGGTTGAGAAGAGCTAGAGGAATTCTCTTGGCTTTGATTGCCTGTGTTGGTCGACTCATTTGTAGTTTGCTGACCTGTATCCTGATCAGCAAATGCAATGCTTGGTGTAAAAGAAAAAATCAAAGCGAAACTCAGCAACACAGCGATTATTTTATTTGGCAGCGTTGTAGTAGGCATAATGCTCCTTATTTGTCATATTCAAAGCTGACTATATAGATATATAGATCTAGTGGTCTAGTATTGTCGAAGTATTCCGCATTTTACAAAGGTAACAATATAAAAACAAAATCTTTCTTATTGGAAGCGAAATGGGGAAGGTGGAGGGTGCGCGGTGATATACCGACAAGCAAGATTCTTCTAAGTTGTATGTAGCAAGACTGAGACTACATTTCTGCAGCTCTTTTAAGTGGTTCCTTTTTCCGAGATGGAACTTTTAAGGTCTTATTTTTATCATTAGGATCTTAATCTTTATAAAAGGATCCAGAGCATACAAGCCAAATCATTTTGTCGATCTTATAAGGTGCAACCTTGCAGCTTTCCGCCAATTTACGGATTGCCTTAAACGTTGTTATATCTCTTCCATTAGACAGCTCAAGAGCCTTGCACACATCTCTTAGATGGAGATCTGGTTTTGGGTATTCTTCATACCCTAGCTCCTTAAGAGCGTCGCATGCGAGAACAAATCCCACTCCTCTAATATTTGCAGCAATATAATTAGGTGCCCCAAGCCGACTTTCATCGTGTTCTTTAAGAGAATCTATGAACTCGTAGAATTATTCGCTCCATCAAACTTGTTCAGCAAGCGCGCGAAATCGACAATGGAGCAGCACCATTTCTTCAATGCGTCCGAGCCAATGAGTTTTTTGTTTCCTACATCAGAAAAGCACTTCCGAAACTCCTGAAACCTATTCTGAATTTCACCCTCGGTCATTCCCGCCAAACGAGCAACATCATATTCGTAAAGCGCTGTTTTTATGATTGGGTTTACCTTTTTATCTTCAAATTTGATAGTTTTTGACTTTCTTTGCGAATTCTGGGCAGAACGAACACACTGCTCAAGCACTTCTTGAAGCGATTTTTTTCGAGTTGGTTTGAAATGCTTTCCAAGAATCAACTCGTCAATATTCTCTTGCTCGCGCATTTCTTTTAGTAATTCGTTAACTATTTTGTAAATCTCCTCATG
>USIG01000170.1 GCA_900554685.1 uncultured Cryptobacterium sp. | reverse complement strand
GTGCTGTTCGGGTGGTTTTCGGTTGACTTTGTACGCTTCTCTAACAATTTTGGTCGGGTGGTGTTTGAGCAATTCTCGGGTAATCTCGGATGGTTTTCGGTTGCTACCTGCGTAGTGTTTAGGTTGTTTAAAGGCGAAATGAGGATTCGTGGCAAGTGATATATGGACAATAAAAGCGGCGCTTGATTGGACCGTTGGTTATCTGGAGAGCAAGGGTGATTCCAATCCGCGTCTTTCTGCTGAGTGGCTTATGTCAGAGGCGACGGGCCTTTCTCGTATCGAGCTGTATGTCAATTACGAAAAGCCTCTTTCCATGCCTGAGCGAGATGTACTGCGTGGTTATGTTGCTCGTCGCGCAACGGGTGAGCCTTTGCAGCTTATCAGTGGGAAGGCGCCTTTTCGCTACCTTACCTTAAGGGTTGCTCCTGGGGTATTGATTCCTCGACCCGAAACCGAGGTGTTGGTAAGCGAGGCTTTAGCGGAGCTTCATCTCCCTCGCGTGGCGGATCACGTGCAGGCAAACGAGGAGGGGGAAGAGATTGTAAGCGCTCAGCTTCCATCGGTGCGCGTGTTGGATGTATGTACTGGCTCAGGTTGCATTGCCTGCGCTATAGCAAGTGAATATCCTGCAGCTCAGGTGCTTGCGCTTGATATTGCCGACAAAGCGATCGATTTAGCGCAGCAAAACGTTTCCGATTTATCCCTTCAAGAGAGGGTGGAAGTTCGTAAAAGCGACTTGCTGCAGGCTCTTGCCGAGAACGAATGGGCAAGTTTTGATCTTGTTATTTCGAATCCTCCCTATATTCCGACGGCGGTGCTAGAGGGTCTTGATAGAGAAGTAACCGAATTCGAGCCACGTCTTGCTCTTGATGGGGGCGAAGACGGTCTCGATCTTGTGCGGGTTTTATTAAAGCAAGCGCTTGCTGCGCTCAAACCTGGTGGAGTGATGGCGCTTGAACTATTCGAAGGTCATCTTGATCAAGCAGCAGACCTTGCGAAAAATGCTGGTTTTGTGGATGTTCGCATAGCAAAAGATCTTGCCGATCGCCCTCGTGTGCTTATTGGTCATGCGCCTGGTGGTGAAAAGTAACGTTATAATCGAGGCACTTCCCAAAGAAAAGGAGCCTGTATGTCTACGCCATCTTCTGTGTCGCCTTTTGCACCATCGTCTGCATCGTCTTCTGCGTTGCCTTTCATGTCATCTCGCACGACAGCATCTGCTAAGCCATACGATGCCGAATATGACACTAAACGCGATGAAGATGTCAAATGCGATCCTAAATCCAGTGTTGGATCTCGGGATCAAGCGACTAGCAAAAATGTGCTTAAGGATCGCCTTGACACCTCTTTGGAAGTTTTGCGTGAGCGATTAGGCTCTCGGCAACCTTCTTTGGGCATTATTTTGGGGTCAGGATTAGGTCCTTTGGCAAATCATATCCAGGATGCTGTTTACATTCCTTTTGCAGAAGTTCCCTTTATGAAAACAAGTACAGCCTCAAGTCATGTGGGGCGATTTGTTTGTGGAATGCTTTCAGGCAAATGTGTACTGGCAATGCAGGGACGTCTTCATGGATACGAAGGCAACGAGGCCTGGGAAGTTGCGTATCCGGTCTGGCTTATGCAGCGTTTAGGGATAGAGACCCTTATAACCACCAACGCGGCGGGTGCTATAAATGAAACCTACCAGGTGGGGGATTTCTGCCTTATGGAAGATCACATCAATCTGACGGGAAGAAATCCTATTGTAGGAACTGATCCTGATGGTATTGCACCGCGATTTGTTCCCATGAAAGACGCGTATGATCCTGCTTTGCGTGCAATTGCAAAGCAGGTAGCCGAACAGCTTTCTATTCGTGTGCAAGAAGGGGTGTACTTGGGACTTTTGGGTCCAAGCTTTGAAACCCCTGCTGAAATTCGTGCGTTTCGAATTCTGGGAGCCGATACGGTCGCTATGAGTGTTGTCGAAGAAGTGATTGCAGCACGACATGTTGGTCTTAAGGTGTTGGGAATGTCGCTTGTCTCGAATATGGCGTGCGGAGTAGAAGGTGCCTCTCCAAACGATGATGAGGTATTAGAAGTTGCTCAAGCAAAAGAAAACGATTTTGTCGCACTCATAAAAGGTATTGTTGCTCAGCTCTAGTTGTGGACTTGATGGGTCTTTCTCGACGCTTCGATTGAGGCTTTCATGATTCGGATAATACCATTCTGATATTTTCCCGATTAGGATCACGCCGCTCTGTTGCTTTTGCGATTAGGACTCGCAGCTCTCTGCTGTTTTACAATCGGGCTCGTAGTTCTCTGGTGTCTTGCAATCAGGTGCGTGTCTTTAGCACCTTTACCCTTTTTGACAATTTCTTTTAAACCCTTGATGTCTTGCGTGATCGGGTAAGCCTCTTAGTAAGTCTCATCGCCACTTTTCCTCCGGAACCTGGAATCATCTTATAAAGTATCTTAATAAGAAGGTAGTATTCTTTATTGATGTCTATAACATGTTCATTTTCTTAAACCTAAAAAATGAGGAAAATTATTACACAATACAGAATAAATGTGGTAAAAAATGACAAAAATGAACGTGTTATTAGGAAATATCGAATAAAAGTTTATTTATTCAAAAACTATAATTTGCAAAACTCTTATCTCATGTTTTAATAAGTACAGTTGATTTGGAACACGTTCACGGTTCGGGTTCCCGATACTGGGGGAGTTTTCGAGAGCCGCTGTGAACGTCGTTCCTCCTAAGGAGTGAGTTACCGCGAAAGCGGGAGGGGTTAAATAGCTAAGGGTATGCAGAGGGCATACACCTTAGC
>USIG01000169.1 GCA_900554685.1 uncultured Cryptobacterium sp. | reverse complement strand
AGCTTCATTTATTTATAGAGGCCTACCATCCGATTCGTTACAGATTTGTATGCCCTTTGCATTCTGTTCTGTTTTAAATCGCTATGGTGGTATAGTTTTGTTGCTTACTACACGTAAGGGGTTTTTACGTTTGCTCTCTTTTTGGGGCAGTTAGTTGGAGCACGATAAGGAATTGTGGGTACATGGGGGAAACCGCTCAAAATAAGCCTGTTGAAATTGCAGTCTTTGATTTTGATGGGACTTCTATCTCAGGTAACTCTCCTGTCATTCTTGTGCGCTATCTAAGGCGTGAGGGGCTTCTTAAAAAGCGTGTCTTTACCCGTATCATCTTCTGGGCTCTTCGCTATAAGCTTCGTCTTCCGCAAAATGAAAGCTGGGTGCGTGGTGCGGTTTTCTCTGCGTTTGAGGGCAAAAAGCAAGAAGAGGTCGATCGTTTTCTTGAAACCTTCTACGATGATCATCTTGAGAAAATCTTTCGCGCTAAGGCTGATGAGGCTATCAACTATCATCGCTCCTGCGGCCGTGAGGTTTGGGTTGTTTCGGCAACTTTTGAACCCCTTATTCGCCAAGCGATGAAAACGCATCGATTTACGCGTGAATTTTCAACCCGTATGGCTGTTGATGAATCAGGTTGCTATACCTGCCGTGTTGAAGGTTTGCCTGTTGAAGGGGAAGAGAAGCTCAATCGTATTACGGCGTATGCAAACAAAACCTACGGGGAAGGTAATTGGGTTATTTCGCATGCGTACGGAGATCATCACTCGGATCGAGCAATGCTGAAGGCCTCCCTTAATCCCCGCGCGGTAACTCCCGATCGTCCTTTGCGACGGACCGCAAAGGAATATGGTTGGTCCATCCTTTCATGGTAATAATGATCATTTCTTGTTAAAAAGGTACAAATACCTGACAAATCATCGATTATTAACACAGCTTGTATTAGCCTGTTCTACAATTAACTGTGAGTAAATAACTAGCATTATTGCTGACGCTACTTAAACTACTAAAGACGCGATATGAAACAAAAGGAGGTGCACGATGATGAATGAGGAGTCAACGTTTAACGGTTCATCGTTTCAGGATCAAAACGCACAGTCTAATTCTTCTCAGGCATATCTTCAGCGTGCGGCTTCAGCAGTGGAAGAGGGCGATGTCGTATTAGGTATCCACCTGTATATGGCAGCCTACGAACGTGCACTGCGTGAAAACAGGATTCCTAACGAAGCGGTGCTTGAAGGTATGACCAAAGCATGGGATCTGGCAATTCGCGCAA
The DNA here is from genome assembly GCA_900554685.1 of uncultured Cryptobacterium sp. Taxonomy (GTDB): domain Bacteria; phylum Actinomycetota; class Coriobacteriia; order Coriobacteriales; family Eggerthellaceae; genus Anaerotardibacter. Next base: position 1,562 of record USIG01000169.1, on the reverse strand, counting down.
AGCAGCGCTCACTTGCAGAATATATCTTTGAGAAGTTGGAAACGTTTTGGTCTCCTGAGGAAATGGCACGCCATGCCGAAGAACTTCAAGAGCTTGCCTTCGATAAGTTGGAAGAATATGGCTTTGATCGAAGCCTCGTAGAAGATGTGGCAGATATGGTAAGCCAGGATCTTATGGATGCTGGCGATGAGGTGCTTTGCCGCTTTGATGGAGATGTGGTTGATAAAACCTCTCTGCCTCTTAAAGGCCCATCAAAAGAAGACACTGATTTTTCTTCGCATGCTAACCAGGGCTCTGAGCACCATAGGTCTTCTGGACAGATGACCGCTATGCCTTCTGATAAGGCATCTGTCCCGTCTAAGGATTCCCAAAAACCAGAACACTACTCTGTTTCTGATTCCGAAAAAAAGTACGGTGCAGGTGGCAGTGATTCTGCTTCTTCGGGCTTAGATGAGGATGAAAAAGATCACAGCAAGGAGAAAAAGGAGACGGGGGCAGGTGCTCTTGAAATAGAGTCGGCTGTTATTCCCTCGGATTCTCCTTTAGCAGCTGCGTTTGCTCAGCTTTCTTCTTTGGCGACAGGCGAAGCGGGAAAGCAGGCACAAGAAGTACCGCAGCAGCAGTTTAACTACAGCAACCTTGTGGGCTTCGACAGCGCGATTGCCGCTATGGCAAAGCTTGGTGTTGGACGAAGCAATGATCCTGAATTTTCTCAATTCGTGAAAATGCTTAATTTCCGTCATGGCTTATCGGCAATGCCTGGCTTGGGCACCCTTATTTTCCGCAGCCCTGCGCGTGAAGATGCTAATTGCTTCATGGTTGCAACGGTAGGGGAGCTTGGCTTACCTGCGGTAAGAATGCGTCTTGATCGCAATGCTATGGGTCAAGTTGTCTTGTGTGTTATGGCATCACCAAACTTCAAAGCACGTTTGTCGGGAGTTTCGCGCAGTGGATTCGATTCTCCTACGGTTGTGGTATTAGAGGATCTCGATCTGTGGGATTTGCCCCTTTTCGATGGATCCCTTGACGATATGCAGTCGCTTTTATCTATTCAGCTTTCTCGTGGCGCACGGGAGGCACTTGCGCTGGTACAGGCAGCCCTTACCAGCCCTGAAACAACGGTTCTTATTTCGGCTTCAGAGCCCCAAGAGATCGATCCGTTTTTCTGGGATCTCATAGGGGAGCATCGTTTTGTGGATATTGACTTACCCAACGAAAACGAGCGTCGTGAGATATGGCTCAACGAGCAGTCCCAGCATCCTTCTATGAGGGGACTTAACCGAGGACAGCTGGTTGACTTTTCTCGTGGGCTTTCTCGCTTCGAGATTTATGCGATCTCAAATGAAGTGGTTGAAGAGGCCTACCGCGAAAGTGTTGCGCGAAATACGTTTTGTGCTGTTGAGACCGACAAGGTTTTGATGCGCCTGTCCAACTTCCAGCCTCTCGATTCCGAGGAATATAAGCGTATGGAAGATTTGGCGGTTGAGCGCTTTAGGAAAGAACTACTGAATATTGACGATCTACTGGAGGAATAGCCGATGAGCATCACGCGCCGCTGCGAC
>USIG01000168.1 GCA_900554685.1 uncultured Cryptobacterium sp. | reverse complement strand
TCTAAATACGTCTTAAGAGCTGCGGGAAAGGATAGATCCCAATAAGGGGTTCCAATAACGATTTCATCTACTTGTTTTATCTGTTTTGCGAGAGAGAAAATGGGGTCATCCCAAGCGCCTTCTGCCTGCTTTTTCATGCGGTAGAGTGCTTTTTCGCCCGTAAAAGGTTCAAGACCAAGCTCATTGAGGTTTACTTCTTCGATGGTATCACCTGCTTTGGTGGAAAGATATTCTTTGCAGAGTTGTAAGGTGCGCGATTCGTCACCTCGCATGCAGGCATTGATAAATAACACAGTTGCCATAAGTGCTCCTCGATAGAAATAACGGGTAATTGTTGTTAAATTGTAAGCATTTCTTTGGGACTTGCCGTTGATAATGTGGGTGAATTATTTTCTAAGATGATATTTGTTGTTTAGGTTGTTTTTTGCCTACGTATTCGAGGAGTTCGATGGATTTATTAGGAGAAAAGGAAATGCGGCTCCGTTCTCTCTTGAGAGCACATGGCAGCCTCGCGATTGCTTTTTCGGGGGGCGTAGACTCAACTTTGCTCTTGAAGCTTGCTTTCGAGGAATTAGGAGAAAAAGCCCTTGCTGTTTCAGCACGTGTTCCTATGACACCATCCTCTGAGTTTGAAGAAGCTCGTTCGTTTTGCGAAAAGATCGGTGTTCGCCAGGTATTTTGCTCGCCTGAGGTACTGAGCTTGCCTGAGGTTAAGTCCAACGATCCTAAGCGTTGTTATTATTGCAAAAAGGCTTTATTTAGCGCTATGAAGCAAGAGGCTGCCTCGCAAGGTTTTTCTAGCATTGCTGATGGCACTAATACTGATGATCTTGGTGACTATCGACCAGGGTTGCAGGCATTACATGAACTTGGCGTGGTAAGTCCTTTTCTTGAAGCAGAATTCTCAAAAACCGACATTCGTGACTTATCAAGGCGATTAGGTCTTACGACCTGGAACAAGCAGTCAAATGCTTGTCTAGCCACTCGAATTCCATACGGTTGTTCTCTGTCTGAGGAGCTGCTAAGAAAAATAGACGCAATTGAGCAAAGACTCCACTTATGGGGGCTTTCTCGAGTAAGACTTCGTGTTCATAACGATTTAGCACGTATTGAGGTCGATCCTTACGATTTTGAGGTTGCGATCTCAAAAGCTTTTCGAGATGATGTCATACCGTATATAAAAAATCAGGGATTTACCTTCGTAACACTCGATTTAGAGGGTTTTCGTAGCGGAAGTATGAATGAGGGCTTGCCTGATTAATGGCATGTCGATTAAAAAGTGTGTCCCGAGAAAAGAATTTTTCTTGCAAGAACCGAGGCGTGCAACGTATAGAAATGCCTTATTCAGAATAACGTTCTAGTTTGTAGTTTCGTTTCTAGTTGAAGTAGAAGTTGCGCATTCGCCTTTCAAGGTCTGAATGTTTTCACGAGAGGAAAAGTGAGTAATGAAGCGAGTTTTGTGTGCAATGAGCGGTGGAGTTGATAGCTCGGTTGCAGCTCTTTTACTCTTGGAACAGGGCTATGAGGTCATTGGAGTTACTATGGTCCTTACTCCTTTTGATTCACTATCCGAAAACCCTTGTGAAGACGAGCTTCTTGCTTGCTCCAAAGAGGCAGCTGATGCACGAAAAGTTGCTCAGAGATTAGGGATTGAGCACATCGTTATCGATTATCGCAGCTTGTTTTCCGATGAGGTCATGATGCCTTTTTATCGTGCTTATATATCAGGGTTTACCCCAAATCCTTGTATAGAATGCAACAAGCAGATAAAGTTTGGAATCTTGCATAAGCTTCGCATTGAAATGGATTGTGATTTTCTCGCAACTGGTCACTATGCACAAATCAAATATAACGATCAAAATCGAACGTATGAGCTTCATAAGGCTGCAGATCTTTCTAAAGATCAAAGTTATGTTCTCTATCACATAGATCAAGATTTACTTGCTCATACGTTATTTCCTCTAGGAGCTTTTACCAAGGTGCAAACGAGAAAATTTGCGCTGGATGCAGGTTTTGAGGTCGCGCAAAAAGCCGAAAGCCAAGATATCTGCTTTATCCCTGATGGTGATTACGCTTCGTTCATTGAGCAATTTATCAGCGAAGTGGAGCAGGCCGACTTCAAACCTGAACCAGGTCCAATTGTTGATGTTCAAGGCAGGGTTTTAGGTACACATCGTGGGCTGTTATATTACACGATAGGGCAGAGAAAAGGGCTTGGTGTCGCTGTGGGTGAGCCGTTGTTTGTTTTGGAAAAGAATACCGAGACAAATACTTTAATCGTCGGTCGCTCGTATGAAACAGGGATAGAAAGCCTTTACGCAAATAAGTGTTCTTTTCCTTCGCATGATGAATTTTTTGATTGGGTACCTGTGCAGGCGAAAATAAATTATCGGGCTCGTATGCGCAATGGTTCTGCCCTCTATAGGGACAATCAGCTCATAGTTCGTTTTGATGAGCCTATACGAGGAGCTGCTCCTGGGCAGGCAGTCGTTCTCTATGAAGGAGATCGCGTAGTTGCAGGTGGCACCATAGCAAGCTCAGTTCATGATTGATAAGTGACTTCAGCTGCGGTTTTACGATATTTCTTGATCTTTTTTGATTATGTTTTGCGGTAAGTCGGTGCCAAAATATTTCAAGAAATGAACTGAAAAGGTATTTTGCTCTAACTTTCTTTTTAACAAATTTTTCTTTTTGTTCAATTAAGGTTAAGTAACAATTGAGGAACCAAAACACATTTTTGTTATAGGACATGGCAAAATTTATACCTAAGTTGAAAAGAATAATTGAATTTGCTTTCGTTCCTGTACCGCTGAAATGGGGATATGTTCATTGGCATAGTGGGTAAAAAGCATGTGCGTTTTGTCGTGGTATAGTTATTGTATTCGGCAGGACGGCAG
>USIG01000167.1 GCA_900554685.1 uncultured Cryptobacterium sp. | reverse complement strand
GTGATGCTCTACCAGCTGAGCCACGTCCGCGCGCAAGAAAGTATTATATCGGTTTAAGAAGTTTGTGCAAGGGGAAATTTGAGAAACTTTGTTACAATAGGGCCAATTTATGATCATGGTATGAAACGTAGAGGATTTGTTTTGATGGGGAAGAGGGAATTAAGTGCTCGATAACAACACTTCTGGTAATACTAAAGACGAAAAACCTTGCGAGAACTCCAATAAGAACGAAACTGGTTCTTCTAAAGAAAACCTCGATTCTTCCGCAGAAAAAAAATCGCCTAAGAAACGTATCAAGCAAATCATTGGCATTGTAGTAGGCGTTATTGTCTGTGTTGTGCTTATTGCGCCTTCTATTGCGGGCTATCTTAATATTTCAGTTATTTCAGTTTCAGGTCAATTTACCGGACAGCCCTGCGAGGTAGAACTATATCAAGGCGATGTCGTTGCCCTGCTCGCTGATGCCGATCCTTCAAACGACCCTGACCCTCTCAAGACAAGTCAGATTGTGGTAGGTCAACGAACAACTTTTAACGGGATGAATTTTGGCACCTATACGATGAATGTCGTGCTTTTAGACGAACAGGCTGCAGCTCAAGTTTCTATTGCTCCTCGCACTACGACAATGTGGGGAATTGATAATCGCCAAACTTATGAGATCGCTTAAGTAATGTTCATGGTATTATGGTTTCACTCTGTGAGGGAGTAGTTGACATAGCATCTATGTGAAGCGTCAACATCATGGCCTAAAAAAAGCCTGGCGTTTCTTAATCGACAAGACTCACGGTGGAAGGGGATAAACCTCTTTTGCCGTGAGTCTTTTTGTTTGAGAAACCTTTAATCAGATGATTGCAGATGCTGTACAGCAATTCGGCAAGAGTAGATAAAGAAAGGGCATGTATCGATGGATCTTTCGATATTCGCAACACCAGAAGCATGGATCAGTTTAGGTACGCTTCTTTTTTTAGAGATCGTGCTAGGCGTAGACAATCTGGTATTTATCTCGATTACAACTGACCGTCTTCCCGCTGAAAAGCAGCATATTGGTCGTCGTCTTGGCTTGCTTGGTGCATTGGTGATGCGAATCCTGTTTTTGAGTTTCGCTTCGTTTTTGGTTCATATGACCGACCCGCTCTTTACGATTCCTGGTGTGTATTTAGGTGAACGGGAATTAGGCTTTTCTGTTCGTGATCTTGTGCTGCTGTTTGGTGGTGCTTACCTTATCTATAAGGGTATTGTTGAAGTTCGAGACGTGTTAAGTCTTGCTGAGGAAAAGGAAGATCAGGGCGATTCCAGCAAGCCACGCCGCACGCTTACTCTTCCAGCAGCAGTTGCAACTATCATGGTTATGGATGTTGTGTTCTCTATCGATTCGGTTATTACGGCAGTTGGATTAGCTGAGCATCTTATTATCATGATCATTGCGGTTATGGTCGCTATTGTTATCATGATGATCTTTATCGATAGCATTTCTGATTTCATTAACGCCCATACTGAAATGAAGATACTTGCCTTAGTGTTCATTGTTGCTATTGGTGTTCTTTTAGTACTCGACAGCCTTCATATCAATTCAGGTATCGAAGTGCTGGGCATGCATGGCGAGAAACTCATGGTTTACTTTGCTATGGTGTTTGCTATCGTGCTTGAACTTATTCAGATGCGCTACACCAAAAACTTCCGCGAATGGGCAGCAAAGAAGAATCTGGAAATGATGCGTGCTAAGGGCTTTGACCCGCAACGCACTGATACCTTAGAGCTTGCTCAAGCAATCTATGAGGCAGAACGTGCAGCGCACGATGCTAAAGAACTTGCCGAGGATGAAACGGAAAAGAAAAAGGCAGCAGAATAGCTCGCATTACTCCTAAAGCTGCTCATCATCGGGGCTAAAATGCTGTAAACATTCTTGGGAAACTACAAAACGTGTCGCTTGTGGAAGGGCGCGAATAGTAAGAGGTGTTTGAAGATCGGTAGGCTCGCCATCGTATTGTACTTGCATGCCAGGATTTGCTTCAATTCTAATTTCTTGTCCGCGGTACAGTTCAAGTCCACCGACCTTTTTCGCGAGTGCGCCTGAATGATCAAAGACTTTTGCCATTACGATCGGTAAGAGCTGAAAGGCGTTTTCGGTTTTTAAGATGACAACATCTAATTTTCCATCGCGGGGTAGATTTTCATCGGAAACCATAACTTCAAATTGCATTTTTGAAAAATTAGCGACTACCACACCAATTCCGCTTGAAGTGATCGTTTTTCCGTCAATAGTAAGAGTGAATTCCGATACTTGTGGTTTAGGATTTTGAAAGGCTGCTTCAAAATACGCCACATCTCCAAGGAGGCGTTTGTGCTGTGTGGCGGTGCGCATAATAAGCTCGTCATAGCCGCAGCCTGCCATCATGGAAAAGCCTCGTTTTTCGCCCGTGTCGGTTTCGAGCTCCCCTAAGTCAAAATGTAAGGTTAGTGCTTCATCGGTAATTTTGCAGAGTGCATGAGGCTCATTGGGTTCGTAAAGATTCATAGCAAGGAGGTTTGCCGTACCTGAAGGATAGGGAAGAATGGGAATATCGGTATAGCGAAGTTCATAGGCAACGGAAGAAATCGTACCGTCACCGCCACTTGCTACTACAAAGTCATACTGCGCTGCATCTTCAAGCAAAGAAGATAAAGGAGTGTCCGATCCGAATGTTCGAATGGTAAACTCGTCACCGTCTTCAGCGTACATACGAATAAAATCGTAGATTGCTCCATTACGTAAACCGGAACGTAAGTTGTGTATGACAAGTACTTTCAAGGTAACCCCTTCTTGTTAGTTTGCTATACATACTATATCGTGAGTATCGAAATATCAGCGCGAACTTATGCGCTCTTTTAAAATGCACGAATAATTTGATCCCAACCAAGGGGTGTATGCATGCTCGTCGAAACCGACGCTCAACTAAAA
>USIG01000166.1 GCA_900554685.1 uncultured Cryptobacterium sp. | reverse complement strand
GGAAAACGCAAAGAGGCTTTGCGCAATAGGGCGCAAGGGAAGAGGAAAGTAAGATATATGGAACAAATTACTGAATCATTCGAACTCTACGGAAAGCAGTATACGCTTTCAACAGGTGAGCTTGCTAAGCAGGCAAGTGGAGCCGTTAAGGTAACCCAAGGCGATACCACTGTTTTGGTTACCGCAGTAATTTCTGAACAGGAAAAAGATTATGACTTTTTCCCTCTCACGGTAGACTTCATGGAAAAAATGTATGCGGTTGGCCGCATTCCAGGTGGTTATTTGAAGCGTGAGGCTAAGCCAACTGATAAGGCAACGCTTACCGCTCGTATGATTGACCGTCCTATTCGTCCTGGTTTTGCCGATGGTTTTAAGCAAGAAGTTCATATTGTTGCTACCACTTTTGTAGTCGATGGTGAAAATCCTCCTGACTGCATGAGTGTTATGGGCGCAAGCGCTGCTTTGATGTGCGCAAGTGCTCCCTTCGATGGTCCTGCTGCTTGCGTTCGCATTGGTCGCGATAAAGAAACACGCGAATTTATTGTTAACCCAACCTATGCCGAGCAGGAAAATTCAGATCTTGAATTGACCATTGCTGGTACTGCTGATTACATCTCCATGGTTGAAGCAGGCGCCGAAGAGATTTCCGAAGAAGATATGCTTGCTGCTATGACCTTTGGCCAGGAAGCTATTGCTGCTTTCTGCGAAAAGCAGAAAGCATTTTTGGAAAAGGTAAATCCTCAGCCAAAAGAATGGCCTATTCACGTTCCAGATCCTTCTATTGCAGAGCGTGTTGATAAGCACTTCGACGAGATGTCTGCTGCACTCAAGGATGCTGATAAGCAGGCTCGTATTGGTAAAGTGGAAGAACTGAAGGCTTCTATTAAAGAAACTGACTTTACTGAAGAAGAATTGCTCGCATGGGGCAGCGACATTGCTGCAGCCCTTAAGGCTCTTGAAAAGCATGCAATGCGTCAGATGGTTATTGAGACCGGCGAACGTGCAGACGGGCGTACAAGCACCGAGATTCGTCCTTTGTATATCAAGGCTGGCTATCTGCCTCGCGTTCATGGTTCTGGCTTATTCCAGCGTGGTCAAACTCAAGCTTTATCGGTTTGCACCCTTGGCATGCTGAGCGAATGGCAGCGTCTTGACTCTATCGATCCCGTTGATCATAAGCGCTATATGCACCAATACAATTTCCCTCCTTACTGCACAGGTGAGGTTGGCCGTATGGGTGCTCCTAAGCGTCGTGAAATTGGTCATGGTGCTCTTGCAGAACGTGCTCTTGTCCCTGTTCTTCCAAGCGAAGAGGAATTCCCTTATGCGATTCGTGTAGTCTCAGAAATTCTCGAATCTAATGGCTCTTCTTCTATGGCTTCTACCTGTGGCTCCACCTTGGCTTTGATGGATGCTGGCGTTCCGATTAAGGCGCCTGTTGCTGGCATTGCTATGGGTCTTATCAAAGAGGGCGACGATATTGTTATCCTCTCTGATATTCAGGGTCTTGAAGACTTCTTGGGCGATATGGACTTTAAGGTGTGCGGTACCGAACATGGTATTACCGCCTTGCAGATGGACAACAAGGCAAAAGGCCTTTCAGTGGATATTCTTGCTCGTGCTCTTGCACAAGCAAAGGAAGGCCGTGCTTTCATTATGAAGAACATGCTTGAGGCTATCTCTGAACCTCGTGCAGAAATTAGTCCTTATGCACCACATATTGAAACCATTCATATTCCCGTTGATAAAATTCGTGACGTCATTGGTTCTGGTGGCAAGGTCATCCGTGGTCTCCAGGACGAAACAGGTGCAACGATTGAAATCGAGGATGATGGTACGGTTCGTATTGCTTCAGTCGAAGCTGTTTCAGGTCAGGCTGCAAAGGATGCAATTCTCGGTATCGTAAAAGTGCCTGAAGTTGGAGAAATCTATGAAGGTGAAGTAGTAGGAATCAAGGACTTCGGCGCGTTTGTTCGTCTTACTCCTGGCAAAGATGGTCTGCTGCATATTTCTCGCATGGCTAATGGACGTGTGGGTAAAGTTGAGGATGTTCTCAATATCGGCGATACGGTTAAAGTTGAAGTTATCGAGGTAAGTGATAACGGCAAGATCAATCGTGATCGTGTTGATAAGCCCGATGTAGCGGGCACTTCTAAGCGCCATGAGGGCGGACGCCACGACGGTAACGGCTCTCGCAAGCCTCGTCGTCGACATAACGATCACTAGGATTATTCATACCGTTATACTAATCCTTAGTTCTCGTATTCAGAAACCCTCTGTTCCTGGAAAGGGAGCAGAGGGTTTGTTATAAGAAAGGAATATCTCACATGCCTCAGTTCACAACTCGCGGTACTTGTTCTCGACAGATTTCCTTTGAAGTTGTTGACGGAAAAGTTCATGATGTTGCTTTTTTAGGTGGCTGCAACGGTAACCTTAAGGGAATTTCGGCTTTGGTTGAGGGACGCCCTGTCGAAGAAGTCGTTTCAACGCTTCAGGGCATAACCTGTGGTCCTAAGCCAACAAGCTGTCCAGATCAACTTGCAACAGCTCTCAAAACCTATCTTGACCAGCAATAGTACTTTTCTAGAAAGAATGCTGACATGTCGTTTTCTAAAACAGTATTATCAAACGGTCTCACCGTTTTAAGCTATCCCATGCCTTCGGTACGCTCAATCTCTTTGGGGTTGTGGTTTAGGGTTGGTTCACGTGATGAAAACACCCAACAAGCGGGACTGACTCACTTTATGGAGCATATGATGTTTAAGGGAACCTCTACAAAGGGTCCTCTTGAGATTTCTATGCATTTCGACAAATTAGGTGCTGAGTTCAATGCCTTTACTTCAAAGGAATATACCTGCTATTACGCACGATTTGTTGATGACAAATTAGAAGATGCTCTTTCGATGCTTGCTGAAATGGTGATCGATTCAACCTTTAGTGATGAAGCGATCCAGACAGAGCGCGAAGTGGTTATTGAAGA
>USIG01000165.1 GCA_900554685.1 uncultured Cryptobacterium sp. | reverse complement strand
AAGTAAGTGGGACTGGAAACTTTTAATTCCAGTCCCACTATCGGGGTTCAGTTCACCAGTTACCCCCAAAAAAGTCCCTCCTGCTATGTTCTAAAAATCATCGGTCGGTCGTGTTCAAGACAAATTGCTCGGTCGCGCCACAAAAAAGGCGTATGCAGCGCTTTCTGCATACGCCTTGGTTTTAGTAGCCTGTTTTGCCTTATAAGCTTACTTTTGCAACAGATCGGCGATGCGACCAATAAGCAGCTCAAAACTTACTCCGCGGTCTTTGAAGTTAGGCTGTTTGCTGGAAACAATCATGGCGTCATGGGTTAATTCACCAGCAAATTCAACTGCTTCTTGAAGAGTACGACCCGCCATGATAGCGGCAAGCAAACAAGAGCAATACAAATCGCCCGTGCCGTGAAGCATATAGGGTAGGTATTCGTTTGATGCTTCGAAGAAGTCGATGTTAACACCGGCAGCAAAGTTTCGAATCAAGCCGTCGTCTCGCTGAATACCTTTTAGCACTACATTCTTAGCGCCCTTGGCAATAAGGGCATCGATTATGCGCTTTGCCTCGTCGTCGCTAATGTTGGTGCCGTGCCATTCTTCACCAAGAATTATGGCTGCCTCGGTAAGGTTTGGGGTCAGAATGTCGGCATCGCAGGCTAGATCGGCCATTGCGGCGCATAATTCTGGCGTATAGGTAGGATAAACCTTGCCATGATCAGCCATAACAGGATCAACGACGCGCAGTGCATCGGGGTAGCGCTTATAGAGGCTTCGAATGATGTCTACCTGCTCAGGGGCACCTAAGAAGCCAGAATAGATAGCATCGATCTCAACACCAATGTTTTGCCATGCTGCTAAATAGTCAGGCAGAATATCAGTGGTATCGTGCATATACCAGCCAGGAAAAGCAGTGTGGGATGAAAACAATCCGGTAGGAACAGGACATACATCACATCCGCCCGCAGATACAACAGGAATAGCAATACCTAAAGAGCATTTGCCATATCCGCATAAGTCGTGTACAGCAGCCACTCGGGGGATGTAATCGGGATTGGCTTTCCGATCATACAAAACGGTTTGCGTCATTTTGCTTCTTCTTCCTCTTCGAATTTCCAATCATCATCTTCTACGTTACCGCGATCTTTGAAAGTTTTGCGGGTCCTGCGTTCCAAGATTGCTGCGATCAGGGTTGACGCGATTAAAAACGCAAGAACAAGACATCCGATGCCTGGCATGGTTTCAAACAGGAAATGATAAACTTCGGCGAAATCCATAGGTTCCTACGGTCCTTCCTGGGTACCTTTCGCGATTTTCTGTTCATTACGCCAACCCTCCGAGTGATAGCGCGGAAGATTAGCAATTAAGAGTATACTAACGCTACTGACATTCTTAAAAAGTTTACCAACAAGTAAAGTACGTCGAAAGGACAGTCATGCTAGACATCCGGTTCGTCCGCGAACACCTTGATGAAGTTGCCACTGCGATGAAGAACCGCAACCATTCATGGGACTCTGAATATTTCCAGAAGTTGGACGAATCAAGGCGTTCAGTGATTGGTCAAGAAGAAGAACTCCTCAATCAGCGCAATGTGCTTTCCAAATCCATTGGTAAGTTGATGGGTGAAGGAAAAAAAGAAGAGGCAGAAAAAGCTAAGGCTCAGGTAACCGAGCTTAAGGATCGCATCTCCGAGCTTAGTGCTCAGCGCACGGAGGTGGAAGAAAAGCTCACCGATTTGCTTATGGGAACTCCTAACATGCCTGCAGATTCTACGCCGGTGGGCAAGGATGAAAACGACAACCCTGAAGTTCGTCGTTGGGGCACCCCTCGTGACTTTGAGGCAGAGGGCATTGAAATGAAGCCTCACTGGGATCTTGGTGCGGATCTTGGCATCATTGATGCAGAACGCGCGGTGAAGCTGGCTGGTAGTCGTTTTGTTTTACTGGGTGGTCTTGGCGCTCGTTTGGAGCGTGCCCTGATTAACTTTATGGCAGACACGCATGTTTCTCGTGGTTATAAAGAATGGTGGTGCCCAGCAATGGCAAATGCCAATACGCTTAAAGGCACCGGCCAGCTTCCTAAATTTGAAGATGACCTCTTTAAGACGCGCGAGGGCATGTATCTTATTCCTACTGCCGAAGTACAGCTGACCAATATCCATGCAGGTGAGGTATTAGACGCTGCTGACCTGCCTTTGAAATATTGCGCGTTTACTCCTTGCTTCCGTGAAGAAGCAGGTTCTGCAGGCCGCGACACGCGAGGTCTTATCCGTGTTCATCAGTTCGACAAGGTTGAAATGGTGAAGTATGCCAAGCCAGAAGAGAGCTACGACGATCTTGAGGCAATGGTGGCAGATGCTGAAAATATTTTGCAGCTGTTAGGCTTGCCTTACCGTGTCATCTCGCTGTGCACAGGCGATATTGGATTCTCTGCAGCAAAAACCTACGACTTGGAAGTGTGGTTGCCTTCCTATAACGCATACAAGGAAATCTCTTCTTGCTCGAATTGCGAAGACTTCCAAGCACGCCGTGCGAATATCAAGTATCGCGACCCCGAAAACTTCAAGGGTACGCGCCTTGTTCATACTTTGAATGGCTCTGGTTTGGCGGTTGGTCGTACGATGGCTGCTGTACTGGAAAACTATCAGCAGGCCGATGGCTCCATTAAAGTGCCAGAGGTACTGGTTCCTTATATGGGCGGCGTTGAAGTGATTCGCTAAATATGCGAATTGTGATGAGCTAAAGGTGTCTTACGACTTGCTTTGGTAGTATTGATTGAAAACCACTCAAGATAGACCCGTATACGCTTCAAGGATAGTACGCACTGCATGGTAGCGAAAAAGACAAATAAACTTTCATCGGATGGGCGCTCTCAAAAAAAGCGCCCATCTGCTGCTGGGAAAAAAGTAGCTCAAGGGTCGCGTCTTGCCACACTGTCTTCTTCTGCTTCGAGTACCGGCACGCCAAGGCTTGATCGAAGCGCGCTAAAGTCGTCCGG
>USIG01000164.1 GCA_900554685.1 uncultured Cryptobacterium sp. | reverse complement strand
TATGATGCCTTTGTGGCCCAGGTACGTGCATCCGCCGATACGCAGCAGCGTTTAGCAGAAAGCTTGACTGCTGCAGCTGACTCTCTGAGCGATCAGAATAATTCCGTTCAGGCAAATCATGCAGAAATTAAAGATCTTGCTGAGCAAGCACAAAAGAGTGTTTCTGACTTAAGTCAAGACTATGACTCAACTATTAAACCTCAGCTTGAGGCGCTACAACAGCAGGTTGAAGATGGAACGCTTAAGCTTGTCGATAACGCTTCGCTTTTAAGTAACACCGCTGAACAGATCAAAGGCTCTGCTGATTCGGTTGTTGATCGTTTGGCTCAAACGCAAGATACCTTAGAGTCAAAAGCTCAGTCTTTGAAAGATTCCTCTGCCTATTTAGCGCAGTTGAGTACTGATATACATACAGCAGTTTCTTCAGAGGACTGGCAAGCTCTCAAACAGCTTTTGAGCTCTGATACTACCGATCTTGCTCACTATCTTGCTTCTCCTGTTCAAATTGAACGTAGCGCCTTTTATCCAGCTGATAATTTCGGTTCCCAAATGGCACCGCTCTATACGATGTTGGGCTTATGGATTGGCTCGTTGCTTTTGGCTGTCGCTATAAAGGTTCAAATTTCCGAGCGTACGTATGAAGAGGTGGGATACCCTAAGCTTCATCAGGTCTTTTGGGGAAGATTTCTTATATTTGCGTGCTTGTCGTTTGTTCAATCCAGCATTTTAGCGTTAGGCAACCTCTTATTCTTGCAGGTTCAAGTCTTTGATGTGGTTCTTTATCTTTTGTGCTACTGGGTAGCAGGTCTTGTTTTCACGTTTATCATCTATACCCTTGTGGTGTCCTTTGCGAATTTAGGAAAGGCACTTGCGGTATTTTTGCTGATCATTCAAGTTTCTGCGGGTGGGGGAAGCTATCCGCTTCCGATGCTTCCTGACTTCGTTCAAGCGATAAGTCCATTTTTGCCTTTAACTCATGCGATAAATGCTCTTCGATCGGCAATGATGGGCACATACCAGATGGATTTCTGGACTGAAATGGGTCAGCTCGTTTTATTTATTCTGCCGTTTTTGCTTCTTGGGTTAGTGCTTCGCAAACCCCTGATTAAACTATTGAACTGGTATGTGCGCAAAACTGAGGAGTCTAAGCTCATCAGCTAAGGCATGTGGTTCAAATTTCAAAAAATGAATGCCGTTAGCTGAAAAGTTCAATTTAGTTCAATTTATCTTGATAAGTTCAATTACAATGAGGGAACCAATAAGAAAATTGAACTTTCAGGATAGTCTGTATGAACGATCAAACTATATTGAACTCTCCAAATACGCAATCTGCTGAAGCTTTTGGCAGGCGCCTTAAAGATCTTATGAGCGCTAAGGGTATAAAGCAGGTTGATCTTAGAAGCTTAGCTGAGGGGCTCGGGGTAAAACTCGGCAAAAGTCAGGTAAGTCAATATGTCAGCGGAAAGACGCTTCCGCGAAGGGATACCTTGGCTGTTTTAGCTCAGATCCTTGAGGTTGATCCTGAGTGGTTATTGGTAGGCGAACAAGCTTGTGACGAAGTGTCATCACCAAAGACAGGCACTTCGTCTTTGATAGATTCTTCAGCAAATTCAAGCACTTCAACGAAAGGTAGCGCTATGCGTGAATTTAAAAAATCTTCCAAGTTAGATAATGTTCTTTATGATGTGCGTGGTCCTGTAGTTGATGAAGCGGCTCGTATGGAAGCAGAAGGCACCCGCATTTTAAAACTTAACATCGGCAATCCTGCTCCTTTTGGGTTTAGCACCCCTGATGAAGTTATTTATGACATGCGTCAACAGCTTGTTGATTGCCAAGGATATTCTGATGCAAAGGGCTTGTTTGGGGCGCGCAAAGCTATTATGCAGTATGCCCAGATAAAGCATATTCCTAACGTCACTATGGACGGCATTTATACGGGCAATGGCGTGAGTGAGCTTATCAACATCTGTATGTCTGCCTTGCTGGATAATGGGGATGAAATCCTTATTCCTTCTCCGGATTATCCTCTTTGGACTGCTTGCGCTACCTTAGCAGGCGGTAATGTTGTTCATTATATGTGTGATGAACAGGCCGAATGGTATCCTGATATCGATGATATCAAGAAAAAGATCACCTCTCATACCAAGGCAATTGTAATTATCAATCCAAATAATCCAACCGGTGCGCTCTATCCTCGTGAGGTACTGCAAGAAATTGTTGAAGTTGCACGAGAGCACCAACTCATTATTTTCTCTGATGAAATTTACGACCGTTTGGTTATGGATGGGGAAGAACACGTATCAATCGCTTCGCTTGCGCCTGATCTGTTCTGTGTGACTTTCAGCGGGTTGTCGAAGTCTCACATGATTGCTGGTTTTAGAATTGGTTGGATAATTTTATCGGGCAATAAAGATATTGCTAAAGACTACATTTTGGGACTTAACATGCTTTCAAATATGCGTCTGTGCTCTAATGTGCCGGCGCAATCTATCGTTCAGACCGCGCTTGGTGGGCATCAGAAGGTCAACGAATATATTGTGCCTGGCGGTCGTATATATGAACAGCGCGAGTATGTATATAACGCCTTAAATGATATTCCGGGAATTAGTGTTGTTAAACCTAAAGCTGCCTTTTATGCGTTTCCTAAAATCGATACTAAGAAATTCAATATCACAAATGATGAACAATTTGCCTACGATCTTTTACGTGAGAAGAAAATTCTCCTGATCCAAGGTAGTGGTTTTAATTGGAAAGAGCCCGATCATTTCCGTATCGTTTATTTGCCTCGTATTGAAATCTTACAGGATGCAATGGGGAAGTTAGGAGATTTTTTGTCGCACTATCAACAGCGTTTTGTGTAAACGCTGTTGAATGCCCCGTAGGGGCAAGGCGTTTTATGAAGAGTGCCTCGTATAGGTAAAAGCGTTTTTTGAACCTATTGTCAAACCAATTGCAATAGTTAACACGACAGCCAAAGCAAAAGGAAAGT
>USIG01000163.1 GCA_900554685.1 uncultured Cryptobacterium sp. | reverse complement strand
TCATAAACTTGGTCTAATTCGGAATATTCACTTTTTAGGGGTGTTTGTGGCGGTTGGTGCCTAAGCCAGTCGCACGGTAGTGCTCTTGGTGTTAAGGCCAGTCACCTATTTGGTTCATTCGCTTTTGTTGTACTGTTTTTCGTTTGAGATACTCTCTCGCGGGTATAATCGTAGGCATTCCAATCGAGAGGATTGCTCTATGTCTAAAACCGTTGCCGTAATTGACGGAAACTCTTTGATGCATCGTGCCTATCATGCGGTGCCTCCTACTATGACTGCTCCAGATGGGACCCCCACCAACGCAGCGTTCGGGTTCATTTCCATGCTGGTTAAATTCATAGAAATGGCTAACCCCGATGCCATTATTTGTGCGTTCGATAAAGGTCGTCCTGCATTTCGCATGGAAGCGCTCAAGCAGTACAAAGCTCAGCGTCCCCCCATGGATGAAGACCTGCGTGTTCAGTTTCCTGTTATTGAGAAGCTGCTTGAATCGATGGATATTCCCGTTGTATCGCTTAAGGGCTGGGAGGGAGACGATATCCTAGGAACGATCGCAGCGCGCGATGAAGAGCTTGGCTATCATACTCTTTTGGTGACGGGCGACAAGGACGCCTATCAGCTGGTGAGTGATCTTACCCGTGTTGTAACAACTAAGCGCGGTATTACTGATGTGGTAATTTACGGGCCGCAAGAAGTCGAGGAGCGCTACGGGGTAACACCTGCGCAGTTTACTGACTTTCTGGGGCTTAAGGGCGATAAGTCGGACAATATCCCTGGCGTGCCTGGTATTGGTGATAAAAAAGCAGCATCTATGCTTCAGTCGTATGGCAATCTTGAAGGAATTTACGACAACCTGGATAAGTTCAAGGGAAAGCAACTTGAGAATTTAACCGAGCATAAGGATGACGCATTCCTGTCGCGTCAGGTTGCAACGATTGTACGTGATGCTGATATTGATCTGGATCCGTCAACGGTTTCTTTTCCAAGCTTTGATGTGGGAGAGGTTACAAAGGCCTTTTCTGAGGTTCGCTTCATGGCTCATCTCAATAAGGTACTGAGTCTTGCAGGATCGCAGGCCTCTTTATCGGACATCGCCTCTTTTGAAGTTGTTTCGCAAATCTATGAAGGCGATGAGGCAAAAGAAGCGCTTGATGCTTATATTGCCTCAAATCCCAGCACTCCTTTGGCGGTGTCATGGAAACAAGATGCCCAGGTTTCGCTTTTCGATCCGGGGCTTTCTGTTGCTGTCCTTCTTGATGATGCGGTAGCGCTCTTTCGTGAAGAACAGGCTTGTCAGATGCTTGCCCGCATTATTCGCGAGGTAGCTTTTGCAGCCTTTGATGCCAAGGCTCTTATAGAGTGCGTATTTCCTCATGATGGATCTCAAAAAGCACTTGTTTCTGAGCAAGAAGTACTCTCTATGCAGGTCTTCGATGTCGCTTTAGCTGGGTATGTGGTTGATTCCAATAACGGTACCTCGACTCTAGCTGCTTTGATGGAACGCTTTGCTGCGGCTGTCCTTCCTGAGGAAGAAGATGCCGACAAGGCGTTAGTTGTTGATGTTTGTGCCATCGCTGCGCTTGTGGAGCCCCTTACTAAAGCGCTTAAAGAGCGTGAGGTGTATCACGTGTACCAGGATATCGATATGCCTCTTATTGGTGTGCTTGCCTGTATGGAGCGCACCGGCGCTGCTCTTGACTTCGATCATTTGCATCAACTTGCTCAAGATGCGGGCGCTGAGATTGATCGTTTGCGTAATGCGATCTATACGGCAGCAGGAAGAGAATTCAATATCGATTCCCCCAAGCAATTATCCGAGGTGCTCTTTGACGAAATTGGTTTGAAGCCTATCAAGAAAAATCAGCGCGGGTACTCGACTGATGCAAAGGTGCTCAAGGAACTTTCTGCTGAACATGAGTTGCCAGGTTTAGTGTTGGAGTATCGTGAATACGCAAAAATCAAATCGACCTACATCGATGCTTTGCCGCGTATGGTGGCGGCAGATGGGCGTGTTCATACGTCGTTTAATGAAATGGTTACGACAACAGGGCGTCTTTCGTCGTCTGATCCCAATTTGCAAAACATTCCTGTGCGTACCGAATTCGGACGCAATATCCGTACGTGCTTTGTTCCTCTTCATGAGGGCGAGGTTTTTCTTTCAGCAGACTACTCGCAAATCGAATTGCGTCTTTTAGCTCATCTATCGGGTGATGAGCATTTAATTGAGGAATTTTGTTCAGGCGAAGACTTCCATGCGCGAACCGCTTCGCGTGTCTTCGATATTCCGGTCGAAGAGATAACTCCGCAATTGCGAAGTCGTGCAAAAGCGGTCAACTTTGGCATTGTGTATGGACAACAAGCCTATGGCCTGGCTCAATCGCTCGATATTCCTATCTATGAAGCAAAGGAAATGATTGAGCGCTACTTTGCAGCCTACCCAGGTGTTAGGCAGTATTTGGATGAGGTAGTGGCCTCTGCTCATGAATGCGGTTATGCCACCACTTTGTTTGGACGTCGTCGCTATATTCCCGAATTGAAGGCGAAAAATTCCGCGCAGCGAGGTTTTGGTGAACGTACTGCGATGAATCACCCCATGCAGGGAACAGCTGCCGATATTATCAAGCTTGCTATGCGCCAGGTGATGGACAAGCTGGTTGAGGGATCGTACAAAACGCGTTTGCTTCTTCAGGTGCATGACGAGTTAGACCTCTCGGTGCCTGCTGATGAGGTCGAAGAGGTATCGTCTTTAGTGCGAGAAATAATGGAATCAGTGGTAGAGCTTTCTGTTCCTTTGGTGGCAGATGTGTCGAGTGGAAGAAATTGGGCAGAAGCTCACTAATTCTTCTCACAAACGTGCTAATATATACGGTCGACTCTCGGTATATAAGGTATCAGTTAGTGGTCGCGGAGAACTTTGTGAAAAATCCTGGTTTTGCGTTGACACCGTCCACGCTGGCTGATAAGATAACGCCTTGCGTTTTGGCATTTTT
>USIG01000162.1 GCA_900554685.1 uncultured Cryptobacterium sp. | reverse complement strand
CTGTTTGGTACTTTTAAGGTAGCTCGTGCCGTAGCAAAGCAAGCTATGATTCCTGCCGGATATGGACGCATCATTAATATTGCTTCTATGTATGGATTGGTAGGCAATAAGGTAGCAGGTTCTGCTCCTTATCATGCAGCTAAAGGGGGCGTTGTGAATCTCACGCGTGCACTAGCTGCCGAATGGTCCGTAAAGGGCATCAATGTTAATGCGATTTGTCCTGGCTATTTCTATACGCCGCTCACTAAGGAAACGCTCGATAGCGACTTCTTCCAGGCTAATGCTCGTACGATGATTCCTGCGGAGCGTTACGGTGAAGAGGGAGAGCTTGACACTGCTGTTTTGTTCCTGTCGTCTCCTGCTTCTTCTTATGTAACGGGCATTATGGTTCCTGTTGATGGCGGTTACACCTGTATGTAAACCGTAAAGAGCGATTGCTATCTCTAAAGACTGCCATTCTTTGTTGTAGGAGTGGCAGTCTTTTACTATAAAGAGACCGTTACTCGATTGTTTCCTTATCCGTATGCAGGTATTTGTTAAGTTTGTTTAAAGACAAGTTGAAAACAACCTGCGCACTATTTGATGTCTAGATGATGGTGATGTTTGAACAGCATTTCAAAGACAAGCGCAAGAAAAGAGTGCTATGAAAAAGCTTCTTGTTCGCATAGTGTTTATACCGCTTGGTCTTATATGTGCTGCTTTAGGGATAGTGGGAATGTTTGTTCCCGTGTTGCCTACAACTCCGTTTCTCTTGTTGGCGGGATTTTTATTTGCGCGTTCATCTAAGCGACTTAATACTTGGCTTTCCTCAAGTCGAGCTTGGAAAATATATGTACAGCCATTTTTGAAAAAACAAGCAATTCCTGCTGCAACCAAAGCACGAATCCTTTTAGTTTCTGCTGTTGTCATGTTTGCAAGTGCCTATATGGTTAAAGACATTCAGGGTGTTAACTTTGTTGTATGGTTCATTCTTGAATTGGTGATGCTTTGGCTGTGTTATTTAATGTTTGTGCGCATTCCCAATGAACCCCAGCATAAGGGAGAACAAATGTCTTCAGTGTCGATGTCTGTGCTTGATTAGCCAAAAGCTTTCCGTTTGGCGCTGAACTACTGCTTGCTTTTTTATTAGTGGGGGTTCGGTTTTTGTATAGAGCTTCTTATTATCTTGTTATTTAGTGTTTCGATCGTAGAGCAGCTTTAATCCGTGGAGCGCTAGATTGTCAGCTGATTGATCAATGGTTTGCGAAAGCGCTTGTATTACTTTGGCATCGGCACCTGCACTAACAACTTTGGTTTTATAGCCGAGCTCTTTCCAAATAGAGCAGACCAATCCATCAATGCGTGCTACCTCACCTAATACCACGCCAGCTTGAACTGCTTGGCGTGTTGATTTTCCGATTACCTTTTTAGGTGCCTGCAGCTCAATTACGGGAATTTTAGCGGCGGTAGCTGAAAGTGATTTTGCAGATGATTCTAAGCCAGGCGCAATAATGCCTCCCACAAAATTTCCCTTATCATCAATAACTTCGAACGTGGTGGTAGCTTCTAGGTTGATGACTACTAAGGGGAAGCCAAAAAGATCACGCGCACCTATCATTTCCGCAATACGATCTGCGCCCAGCTCAGATGGGTCACTGTACCCTAATTTGATACCTGTTTTTAGGCCAGGACCCACTACGAGGGGTTTGCGTGCGCATTCATGAGCAAGCACGCTTATCCATGCATCAGTAATAAGAGGGGAAACTGAAGCGATAATGCTTCCCTTAGGAGAGAGTTGCTCAAGGGGAATAGAGAGCCTAGCTACTTCTTTATTGCGCTTGAGCGATGCTGCAAAGTTCATAAGGATAGTTTCTACTTCGCTTACTGTAATAGTAAGCGGGGTAGTAACGATCCATTTTGCTATAAGAGAGTCATCGTAATAAAGACCAATCTTGGTTACGGTATTGCCAATGTTGACAGCAAGCATCGAAGACGAAGACATGAAACCCCCAATTTCTTTAAACAATACCGCTAGTATAAAGGAATAAAAGAAAAGAGCAGAAAGGGAGAAGGCAGACATGAAACTTCTCATCGCTTCAGATATTCACGGATCAGCCTTTTGGACTAAACGACTCATAGAGACAATAGAGCAAGAGCAGCCCGATAAGGTTATTTTGCTTGGTGATCTTTTGTATCATGGGCCGCGCAATAATCTGCCTCGCGAATACGATCCGCAAAAAGTTGCTTGTATGCTCAATGAATATGCTGCAACAGGAAAGCTTATAGCGGTGCGAGGAAACTGCGATTCCGAGGTGGATCAGATGGTTTTGGATTTTCCGTGCTTGTCTGATTATGCGCAGCTTTTTGACGAAGCAGGAAGAACGCTCTTTTTAACCCATGGGCATCGTTATGGGGTTGGGTTTGATGGTAGCTGCAATACCTTACCACCGTTGCCGCCCAAAAGCGCCGTTTTGTATGGACACACCCATATAAAAGTAAATGAAATGCTTTTGGATAGCGCTGCGCAAGCCGGTAGTCTAGGTGGTAATACGAAAGAGGCCAGCACGAGTCAGATCGATAGTGTGACACAAGATGGTATATGGGTGTTTAATCCCGGCAGTATTGCGCTTCCTAAAGATGGAAGTCATAGTTGTGGAATATACGAAAGCGCAAAACCCATGGACAAGGCATTCAGACATGTCTTATTTGATGCTTTATAAGATAGATAAAACTTCATCTATTCATTCATCCATCTATCTATTGATGAAACATTGTGAACAAATTTTGAAGAACAAATTTATGGTCTAGTAATTCAAAAAAGCATTGGTACTATGTACAGACCCTCTTGAGAGGGAAGGGATTTTTACCCACTTCGAGAACAGTGAAAAGCCTTTTGAGATAAGCTTCCGAAAGCAAATTTCAGCTTTCGAAAAAATTTCAAAAAAAGTTCTTGACACCGAATCTTCGAAAGAGTAAATTATCTCCTTGCGCGAGCGGCCCCGCCGCAAGCGACACAGAAGTTCG
>USIG01000161.1 GCA_900554685.1 uncultured Cryptobacterium sp. | reverse complement strand
TAGTGGTTTTACCAGCTTTTGGAGGAGAAACAATCAAACCACGCTGGCCTTTGCCAATAGGAGCACACAAGTCAATCACGCGAGCCGTAATTGAAGATTTACCATGCTCCAAAACAAGACGTTCATCAGGGAATACAGGAGTTAAATCGGCAAAGCGAACGCGCTTACCCAGCTCTTCGAATGCAATGCCGTTTACCGTATCAACACGCTGCAATGCGGCATATTTTTCATTGGGACGAGCAGGACGCGTTTGGCCGGTCACATAATCGCCCTTGCGCAAACCATTGCGGCGAATAGTTGCCATGCCCACATACACGTCGTCTTCGCTGGGAAGATAACCATGCGTACGCAAGAAGCCATAGCCATCGGAAAGAACGTCCAAAA
Organism: uncultured Cryptobacterium sp.; assembly: GCA_900554685.1. Taxonomy (GTDB): domain Bacteria; phylum Actinomycetota; class Coriobacteriia; order Coriobacteriales; family Eggerthellaceae; genus Anaerotardibacter. Next base: position 2,657 of record USIG01000161.1, on the reverse strand, counting down.
TGCCCGCAGCCTCAACAAAGCCTTCCGCTTTAATACTTGCCGCAAAAACTGCCTCAACCAGTTCGGCTTTCTTCAGACCCTTATGATCAACCTCAAGTTCATCTGCACGTGCGCGCAGCTCTGCTACTTTGAGCTTTGCGAGATCGTCTTTAGAGGTTTGAGGAACAACTGGCTCACGCCTGTTTTGCTGATGAGAACGACGAGAACGGAAATGACCACCTTTTTGCTGAGAAGCATTTTTCTGATGATTGTTCTTAGAATAATTGCGCTGCTTGCGCGAGGAGGTGTGCGTATCTTCGTGTGAAGCCGATCCACTATCCTGTTTCTCGTGACCAGATGAAGCATCGCTTGACTGCGTTGCTTGTCCAGCACTTGCAGATGATGCATCCTCGCCCTCAGCAGCAGAAGTATCCGCCGATGCTTGCGCATCGCTAGCAGATGCATTTTCTGCAGTTTTCGTTTTGCGAGTAGTTCTTCTTTTACGAACAGGTTTTTCGCCTTGAGCTTCTTCAGTAATGCCCTTATCTGCGTTTTCTACAGCCTGGCTGGAAGCTTCTGAGGTTGAATCGTTGTTTGTACGAGAGGATGAATCCGATAAGCCTTCGGGGGAAGTTTCTGATACTTCAGCATCCTGTGGTGCTTTTTCTGTCGCTTTTTTGCTCGTGGTTTTTCGAGTACGAGTAGCTCGTTTTTTCTTGGGCTCCTCCTGGGATTTTGCATCTTCGGCGTTCTCAGATGCTACCGCTTCAGGTGAAGCAGCCTCCGTCGCCGCTTTGGTAGTGCGACGACGGTAGGTACGTTTTGGTTTTACTTCTTCGGTTACTGATTCTTCAGTTACGGAATCACTCATGCGTTCTGAACTTTCTCCCAATCCTTAAGGAATGCATCAAGACCGCGATCCGTTAAAGGATGTTCGATGCATTTTTTCAGTACATTAAAGGGAACCGTTGCGATATCTGCACCCATCAACGCAGCCTGAGCAACATGGTTCGCGCTACGGATAGACGCAGCAATTACTTCAATCTTTTCGCCGTTTACGGTGTTTTCAGTAAAGTCATAATTGCCAAGCGCGGCAACGATATTGGCGACCTGATCAAGGCCATCTTCGGAAATGTCGTCAAAACGACCAATGAAGGGGCTTACATAGCGAGCACCCGCACGAGCTGCCATAATAGCCTGAGGAACGGTAAAGCACAAAGTCATATTTACCGGAATGCCTTCAGATGCCAACACCTTAGTAGCAGCAAGACCTTCGATCATAGTGGGAACTTTAACAACAACATTAGGTGCAATCGCTGCAAGTTCGCGACCATCTTTGATGATTTCATCACGCGTCATTGCAACTGATTCTGCAGAAACAGGACCATCCACAATCTCGCAAATACGTGCAATATGATCGTGGAAATCGGCAAGCTTACCGCCAATACGAGAATAAAGCGTAGGATTAGTTGTTACGCCTGCAAGCGCACCCCAACTTGCCGCCTCTTTGATCTCGTCGAGATCAGCGGTATCGAGAAAGAATTTCACGGGAGTCCTCCTAAATCAGACTTCAACACACAGCTCGCCCATAAAGCTAGGCACCCAATGAAACAGCTGTTGTAAAAGGGGGATTGAATAAGACAAAACAATAGTACTCAAACAGATTCGCATGCGCAAGCATAGAAAAAGGCAATCTCCTTTTTATATCCCGGTAATTCATTGGGCGTTTCTAAAATACAGGGCAAACCTTGCAGCTTTGGATGCGTTACTACCCGGACAAGCGCATCAGACCCAATTTCGCCTTCACCAATACGTACGTGGCGGTCTTTATGTGATCCTTTAGGGTTCAAAGAATCGTTGATATGCAACGCGCAAAGCCTCTCAAGGCCAATTACAGAATCAAAGTGGTCAAGAACCCCTTCTAAGTCATTGACGATATCGTAACCCGCATCCCATACATGACAGGTATCCAGACAAACACCAACTTTTTCAGAAAGCTGCACCTTATCGATAATGGCAGCCAATTCTTCAAAGGTAGACCCTACTTCACTGCCCTTACCTGCCATTGTTTCCAACAAAAGCGTCGTGGTTTGCTCCTTTTTGAGAACCGCATTTAAAACTTCGGCGATTTGATCGATGCCTGTTTCTACACCCTGTCCCACATGAGAGCCAGGATGGATATTGAACAACTGGTGTGGCGTGTATTCCATACGCTCTAAATCTTCTGCAAGTGCCTGAAAGGCAAATTCGCGCACATGCTCTTTAGCAGAACAGGGATTTACCGTATATGATCCGTGCGCCACAATACGAGAAATGCCTGCCTGACGCGCAGACTGCTGAAACGCTTCGATATCGGCAGGGTCAATTGGCTTTGCTTTTCCGCCACGAGGATTTCGAGTAAAGAATGCAAAGGTGTGAGCGCCTATGCTCTGCGCAGTTTTTGCCATAGCATCGTATCCGCCCGCCGAAGAAAGGTGGCAGCCCATTACCAGTTTGGGGTTTTGAGTCATAGTTGAAATCTTTCTATTAGTTTTAGTATTGCTCTGCTGTATAAGCTAGTGGTGTTGCCTCGCAGCTCGCACGTTAGTTCACAGCTCGCACGCGCTAATTAGCGCCGCTGACGCGCCGCATTAATTCCCAGCAGGTTTTCTTTCTTCAAGCAATTCGCGTGCGTGAGC
>USIG01000160.1 GCA_900554685.1 uncultured Cryptobacterium sp. | reverse complement strand
AATGAAGAACAATTTGCCAAAGTGAGCACTTCAAGCAAAATTGCCAGGCCCGCCACAATAACACTTGCGCGAGCGGGTTCTAATCCTACCACGCCTTTGCGCTGTTCCAAAGGCATTTGGCGAAGTTTGTCAAAAATTTGCTCAAGCACCTCACGCGACACCTCGGTGTTGTGCACCTGAGTCGAATCATAAACTTCCATGTGTTTATCAATGGCAACCACACTCGTAGGAGTACCTGCAACCGCAATGATACGATCTATCGCACATCCCGCTGCTGCTGCCTGATCAAAATAAGACTTCATGTGCTCATACACATACGTTCTGAGCGCTAAGCATTGCTCTTCAGTGGGAGGATCACTTGCCAAAAAGCGCTCAGTCATGCGGCGGCAACCGATATTGAACGAGTGCGATTGCAGAGGGTCTTGTCCTCCCTTACCAAAGACAAGCTCGGTCGAGCCGCCTCCAATATCTGCAACAAGTAAGCGTTCGCCTTCGTGTCCAACAGCCGCACCCCTAAACGAAAGAGCCGCTTCACGAGTTCCTTCAATGATAGTAAGAGGCACTCCCAGTTCACTCAAACGCTCTACTAACACCGAAGAATTGCTCGCATCGCGTGCTGCGCTGGTAGCAACAGCTCTGATGGGTATTTCGGGAAAATCCTGAGTTTTATAGGAGTCGATCACAGAAACATACGAAGCGATCTGCTTGACCACCCGCTCAATTGCCTCGTCTTGCAAAAGGTGGGTTTTATCCACCCCTACCCCTAAATTCGTTATAGCAACACGCCGCTCTAGCTCCCTGCATTCATTCTGAAAAACATCAGCAATTAGCAAACGACAGGTCACCGTACCAATATCAAGCGAAGCAAGACGTCTTGGCTTATCAAAGGGGTGGTTTTGAGATTCTTGATCAGAAATTGTTAGCCGATTAGTCTTATTTTCCATATCCAAACAACACATCCAAAACACCCGAATACCAGGTATCAGGCGCAGGTATATTCTCGTTAAGGGGCGAATGGGTCGTGCTTGATTGCGTAGATCCCTCCACAGACGACTCTACCCCTTCTACCGTAGCCATATGCTCGTCTTGACGAATCCAGCCCAGCTCTGAGCGGGCATATTCCTCAAGACCTTCATCGGTATTCAGGTAATCAATCTGAGACTGCATCTGTGTATTGTAATCGTTTATTGCCTGGTATTCTGCCTGCAACTGTTGAAGCTGTCTGGTTTCGTTGTAGTAGTTCTGACACGATGGATACAGCATAAAGACAGCAAACACCACAACAGCTAACGCAACAATGCCACGAGTTGCAGCAGCCGAAAGCGATCCTGCCGACAGATTAAACGGAAGCGAAAAGCCAAAACCCCCAAAGCCGTTTTTCTTACCTTCGTTGTTTTGCATGCGAGCAGACTTTCGATGAGTTGCCCCCATGTGCATCTCATACACCGCAGCTCTACTTGACTGTGCCTTTTCCGCATCAGCCTGAGCCCTGCGCTCGCGTGCCCCGATCGTCCGATCAAAATCGCGCTCAGCCTTAGCAGAGCGAAAACGCTTTTGCATTCCTCGAAAAAGCCCTTCTTTTTCTTGATGGGCTGCACGCGAATTATGCTGATTCCTCTGCGAATCGTGATGGGTTGCTCGTAAAGATTGCTGCTGCGCTTGCCGAGAGGCCCCCTGTGTGCGAGAAGTACGCCTGGAGGTCTGCTTGGACTCAGCAAAACGAGCCGAAGACCTCATCGTGTTTCGTTGGTTCGGAAAAGACGCTGATGTACTTCGGAAGTTTGAAGGTCTTTGGTATTGCCAGAGGTGTAATCATCTAAAGCAAAACGAGACGAACGACTCTGCCCAGAATAACTACCCTGAGAAAAGGAAGAACCCGTCTGGAAGGTTTGAGAAGTATGGAGCTGGCTGCGCTGTGACGACCGATATCCCTGAGAGGCATGACGCGCGCGGGAAGCGCCCGTTGAAGAAACGGTACGCGGCGCGGAAGCCCCACGGGCTTTCACCTCGTTAAATGAGAGAATGTTCGCATTTTGCGTCACGAAAAATAGCCCCTCAAGCATCGTAGTGTGTTTAAGTAGTGCGAGTAATGCTTTAGTCCTCACACTATAGCACGCCAAAGACCCAAGCTTTGCTCTCAACAACAAAAAAGTCATGATGATTGAAACAAAAAAGTGCCGCTCCTGTAGGATGAGCGGCACTTTTGCTTGTTTTGAAAAGTCAGAGGAAATCTTTTGATGACCCTCTTAGCTATGCTTGCTTTTCAAGAGAAAAGTTAGATCTTTAAAAGACTTACTCCTCTTCGAGAGCCTCTGCGATTTCGTCAGTGATATCCATGGTGTGATAAACGTTTTGGAGATCTTCGAGCTCTTCAAGCTTATCAACCAGACGCATTACCTTCTTTGCATCTGCAACAGAAACCTCAGTCGGGGTGGTAGGAACCATAATGAATTCAGCACCCTTTACTTCAATACCCTGCTCCTGAAGGCCATTCTTTACCGCCATCAAATCAGTAGGAGCGGTGTAGACAATCCATTCATCACCTGCGTCCTCATAATCGCTGCCGCCTGCCTCAGCAACAGCCATCATGAATTCATCTTCATCAACAGCGTTTTCTTTGTCGGCAACTTTCTTTTCTTCAGACTTGATTACTTTTTCAACCAAGATCTGGCCCTTGCGCTCAAACTGGAACGAAACGGAGCCTGAAGTGCCCAGGTTGCCACCGTGATGATTGAATGCTGCACGAACATCAGCTGCCGTACGATTACGGTTGTCAGTCAGTGCTTCACAGTAAATTGCGACACCGCAAGGACCATATCCTTCATACACAACCGTTTCATAATTAGCAGCATCCTTGCCAGAACCAAAAGCCTTATCAATAGCGGTCTTGATTTTATCCTTTGGCAAAGAATAGCTTTTTGCCTTATCAATAGCAGCTGCCAGCGAAGCGTTATTGTCAGGGTTAGGGTCACCGCCCTCCTTTGCAGCTACCGTAATATTACGGGAAAGCTTAGAAAACAGAGCGGAGCGCTTTGCGTCCTGTGCTGCTTTACGATGTTTGGTGG
>USIG01000159.1 GCA_900554685.1 uncultured Cryptobacterium sp. | reverse complement strand
TCTGGAGCTGCTGGCGCAATGGGCGCTGGCATGATGGCGTTTTTCAACGCTAGACTACAAATGGGAATCGAAACCGTACTTGATACCGTTGATTTTTCCACCTTGGCACAAGATGCTGATGTGATATTCACAGGCGAAGGAAAACTGGATAGTCAATCTCTGCGTGGCAAAGTAGTAATTGGTGTTGCAAAACGAGCTCAAGCGCTTGGCATTCCCGTTATCGCACTTGTCGGTGGAGCTGAAGACGCTGTCGAAAAAGCCTATGAAATGGGCGTAACCGCGGTATTTCCCATCAACCGCCTTCCAGAAGACTTTGAGGTTTCGCGCTACAAAAGTGCAGAAAACCTTTCGCGCACCGTGCAAGATGTTTTGCGTCTTATAGCAGCATTTCAATAAACACGAGCCTTTTCATCAAACCTTTAGGAGTAATTTCCAAATTACCTAAGTCTTTTAACAGTTCATAAAACTATGCCCCGGTATAAGCATCTTCTGGTGAATTCGAGAAATCTTGACTTGCTAGCCATGCACGTTCTTCTTCATTTTCTGGTATATCAATACGCTCAATCTTAAAAATTACAGGACGTGTTCCATCGTTACAACAGGCAATCATCATACGATCATCGTTAGTCCAGCCGCGCATTATAGATCCGCCTTGCAGCGCCGAATAGATGTAGCGACTCACGCAATCCCATGCTTCAGCACAAGGAAACTGCGGATCAAGATCTCTGCCAAAATGCCAAAAATCATCCTTACCAGGTTTACGCTCAAACAAGAATTCTTGCCCAACCTCAAAACAAGGGCACGGACCACTTTGAGGATCGGCTAAATATTCATGTTGATAGTCTTCGAAGCATTTCTTATCCAAAACGGTTACTCTGCATTGATACTTCATGATCGGACTCCTTATACCCAAAGAATTTTGTTCTGTTGCCAAAATTCTTTCTACCTGTTCAAGTTTTTCACTCTTTTCACTATATCAGCCTCTCATTCTTCCTGCCATTTTGGCTCTGAACACTAAAGTACTCAACACTACCCACCCACCGAAAAAGGCTCTTTCAGGTAGAATGAAAAGCACACAAATCCTAATCCTGTTATTGGAGGTCTCATATGGACGCGATTGCATCACGATATTTAGGACTTCTTTCTGAATTACTTCCCACAAAAACAGCCGTTGCAAGTGAAATTGCCCTGCAAAAAGCACGCCTTGGCCTGCCTAAACCCACCGAACTATACCTCTCTGACATTCACGGAGAATATGAAGCGTTTTCCCACATTCTTCGTTGTGGATGTGGCGCACTGCAAAAAGCCATTGATGAAGCTTTCGGGGAAACTCTTCCCCAAAGCACGAAATCAGAGCTTACAACACTTATTTGCTATCCGGAAGAAAAAATCGCACACGTACTCTCAGACAAAACCAGTACCTTTACCATTAAAGATGCACGAGCAAACAGTGATGAGAACTGGCAAGAAGACCATTGGTATGAACGAGCTATTTCTCTTCTCTTGGTTCTTGTCGATTCCCTCTCCCTTACCCATGCCTACGAGGATATCCAAGATGAGCTTTCGCCTGAATTCTGTCCTCTTCTCGACGAATTGCTGTCACAGGACTTTCCCTGCGAAATAGTCGATACGCTTATAGAAACCAACACCGCAGCAGACTTTATTGAAGCGCTTTGCAAAGCAATTCGACACCTGCTTGTTGGACAACTTCATATGGTAGGCGATGTGTACGATCGTGGTCCTGCACCCGATCTCATCATGGAAGAATTATGCGACTACCCTCATGTTGATGTGCAGTGGGGCAATCATGATATTGTCTGGATGGGTGCGGCTTTAGGGCAGCGAGGATGCATTGCCCATGTGGTGCGCAATTGCGCTCGTTATGGCAATTTGTCCATCTTGACCGATGCCTATGGCATCAACCTTATGCCCCTTTTCTCTTTTGCGCAGCAAGCTTACAAAAATGACCCCTGCGTTGGCTATGCTCTCAAAGGTAATCCTGACCTTTCGTCAGAAGAAAAAGACCTCAACGTAAAAGTCCAAAAAGCTATGGCCATCCTGCAATTTAAGGTGGAAGGCAAGCTCATTGATGAAAATCCTTCGTTTATGCTCGAGGAGAGAAAACTGCTTCACACCATAAATCGAGAAACGAATACGATTATGGTAGACGGAGTCGAATATGAGCTCACTGATCCGGTATTTCCTACCGTAGATTGGAATGACCCCTATCGTCTAACCGATGAAGAAGAAATGGTTATGGCCTCTCTTGAAGCTGGCTTTAAAAACTGCGAGAAGCTCCAACGACACATGCAATTCTTTTTGGATAAGGGCAGCTTGTATAAGATAGAAAACAACACGCTCATGTTCCATGCCTGTGTTCCTCTAAATCCCGACGGAACACTAAAAGAAGTAAATATCTTTGGAAAAACCTATAAAGGAAAAGCGCTCTTTGATGCGGTTGATCACTATGTGCGCGACGCATTCACCGCAACAGACCCCGAAAGCCGCAAGCGCGGATGCGATTTGCTTTGGTATCTATGGCTTGGCGAAGGTTCACCCCTCTTTGCTAAAAGCAAGATGGCAACATTTGAAATATACCTTATCGCTGATAAAGCAGCCCGAAAAGAAATCAAAAACTCTTTCTATTCCTTGCTGGAAAATGACGAAGTTTTGAAAAACATCTTTGAAGATTTTGGCATGGACAGCAAAACGGCACGTATTGTGTGCGGCCATACGCCCGTTAAAGTAAAGGATGGCGAAGACCCTGTTAAATGCAACGGAAAAGTAATTATCATCGATGGTGGCATGTCAAGCGCTTACCAATCAACAACGGGTATTGCTGGCTTTACGCTTGTTTCCGATTCAGAAGGAATCCGTCTTGTGTCCCATCAGCCTTTCGCGGGGAATGAGGCTGCTATCCGAAAGGACAAGTCTATTGAATCATCAAAGCGTACCATTATGTCAGCCGATCATATACGCTCTGTCGCTGAGACCGATGAAGGCAAGCGTATCGAGCAATATGTTTTTGATCTTGAAAAACTTCTTTCGGTATATGAAACAGGAAATATGCCCGAATAAAAGGCTTTTCACAACTTTCAGTAAGTCCAAACTTGCCTAACCCACCAGGTCTTTTCGCTCTATAAACCTCTTGAACTGGCATTAAAAA
>USIG01000158.1 GCA_900554685.1 uncultured Cryptobacterium sp. | reverse complement strand
TAGTTTTGCCAATTAACTTGACTTTACCCCTGTTTAACGTGGCGAGGAGACCACGACCTGCTCCTCGAATCCGACTTACCATGTCGAAACCAGTCGCCCCCAATAAGCGGGGTTATACCCTTGTAAATGTGCGTAGCAAAACTAAACAACTTAGTTTTGCGGAACAATTATTCTACTCTCACCATTTGAACTGTCAAATAGTAGTCAGGCAAATTGTAAGATTGCTGTTTTATGCCTTAAGATAAAACATAGCTAATTTAAATAAAGAACTCCGAGCATGTTAAATCCTATGTTTGCTCACTCTACAACGGAAGGTTAACTGAGATATGCTGATTGACTTCAATGAGATAGCTGAAATAACCGTTCCAGGAATGAATAATGGAACGGGCACCATGTCGGCTCGTATGCATATGAGCGATAAAGGAAAGATTATTCCTTGCTCAATTCATGCAGGTGGATCAATTGGCCTTCATGTTCACGAAACGAGCGATGATATTAATTACGTGCTTGCTGGTAAAGGCATAGCAATATGTGATGGAGTAGAAGAGCAGCTTGAAGCAGGTGTGTGTCATGTATGTCCTAAGGGGGCAGCGCACTCTATTGCTAATACTGGTGAAGAAGATCTTGTTCTTCTGACGGTAGTCGTTGAGCGTTAGGCTACGTTGCACTATTCGTCTTATATGCCGCTATACTCTCTATTTGATAAGTATTCATAAGGTACGGGTAAAGCTGTTTTCGAGTTAGATTAGACTGCAAACCCTTTTGTAACCATAGATGAAGAAGGATATATGCTTCGAATTAATCACGCCATTTTACACGTGTTTGATTTCACGTCATGCGTCAATGTATTTTCCCAAACTGAACTTGATATGGAGAGCCGTCAGGTAAAATCCTATGTAACGAAGCACGTGAAAAAGGCCTTTGGTAACATTGAAAATAAGCGAGGAGAATTTGCTCCGGATAGCATGTTTGCCAACGAGCTCAAATCCTATTTTGCAGGTCAACGTGATTTTATTGGACTTTCCACTCAAATTGCCGAATTTGTTGCAACCGAACTAGGGCGCATGAGCAAATCGGAATCGACTGACTTATTGGTGGTTGATTTTGAGGAGGAGGAAAAGCTTGATGGCGGCAGCAGCGATGAAGAGGCGCTTGCAGCATCGTTTGAGGGAAGAGTAAATCGCTATTTTGGTATTTTCTTTCTCGAAAGTAGACAAGCCTTTATGCACTCGGTAGGTTATAGCGAAGATGGTCAGCCGTGCAATGACATTGAACGTCATCATGCTATTTTGCCTAATCCTTCTCAGAAAATTGCATCATTTGCAGTTATCAATATGCGCACGCTCGACGTTGCTTTTCAGGATAAGAAGCGCGTGATCGCTGGTGAAGAGGTGTGGCTCATTCCTGATAGTCTTTTGCAGTGCTCTATGCAGGCTTCCAGTAAAGAGGTAATTGATGAATTATCCCGAATTGTTGAAGAGGTAGCCGTCGAATATGGGGCAGATCCGGTTGTTTCGCTTTCTCGGGCAAAGGCCTATGTAAGTGAGTCAAGTTATGATAGTGAAGAAGTGGCAGATATTGCGCCTTTTGATCTGGCTCAAGAAGTTTTCGATGATGAGCCATTACGTGAGCGCTTTGTAGCTTGTGCGGTTGAAGAGCAAATTCCTGAGCGTGTGCAAGTAGAAAAGAAGGCCGTGCAGCGAGTTGCACGCAATCATAAGATCAGGACTGATACAGGTATCGAAATTACCTTTCCTTCAGAGTACGTTAATAATCCCGATTTCATTGAATTTGCAAGTACTCCTAATGGCATGATTTCTATTGAATTAAAAAATATCGGCCATATAGAAAACAAGCGCTAGTTTTCGTTCAGAAGGACTTTACGGTATTAGACAGATAAGTCTTGATCGAAAGTGCTTTGCTGTGCAAATAAAGGATCTTTGTAGCTGCGCAATAAAGAGGGATCTTTCTTCTTTCCAAAAGGACAGAAGAAAGATCCGCGGCGGTTTACTTAAGGAAATAAAAATCAGGATAGATAACAGGATAGAAATCAGGATGGATTTCTTGGATACGTGATGTAGAGCCTAAAAATGGGGTGGGATTTGTTTGGAATCCCACCCCATTTGTTTTGATGCTGTGAAGTTGCGATTGCGAATTTCTGTTTTTAAAAGACAGGAACTACGGCACCGTTATAAGTTTCGTTGATGTAATCGCGAACTTCATCGGAGTTGCAAGCTTTAGCAAGTGCCTGAATCTTTTCGGAGTCCTGGTTTCCATCTTTTACTACCACAATATTGGTATACGTTTCAGCTGCCAAGGAATCGTCGGCTTCTACGGCAAGAGCATCATCCATGGTGAGATCAGCAGCGAGTGCATAGTTGCCGTTAATGGCAGCTAAATCAACATCAGCTAAAACATTAGGAAGGTTAGCTGCTTCAAGTTCGTTGAACTGAAGATTTAAAGGATTGGAGGTAATGTCATTGGTGGTAGCGTTAATACCAGCTTCGTCGTCTATCTCGATCAAGCCTTCCTGCTCAAGGAGAAGAAGAGCGCGAGCTTCATTGGTTGCGTCGTTAGGAACCGCAACAGTTGCTCCCTCGCTTAGTTGATCGAGAGAAGAAATTTTTTGAGAGAATAGGCCCATTGGCTCGAAGTGAACGCCAGCGACTTCTACAAGATGGGTGCCTTGTTCGGCATTGAAGTTTTCAAGATAAGGACGATGCTGGAAGTAATTTGCATCAACTTCACCAGCTTCGGTTACGGTGTTAGGCTGAACATAGTCAGTGAATTCTTTAACCTCTAAGGTGTAGCCTTCTTGCTCAAGAATTGGCTTTACCGCATTATTCAAAATTTCAGCATGAGGTGTAGGACTTGCTGCAACCGTGATGGTTTTGTCATCGGAAGACTCTTGAGAGCTGGAATCTGAAGAGCATCCCGTAAGGGCAACTACTGATAAGAGTGCTGCGAGAAGGCATGCTCCGAAAAGAGCAAATGACTTCTTTGAGAGCAAGTGTGTCATGAAAAGTTCCTTTCTGAATAGAGGAATGAAATTGTTTATTTATCTGCGAAAAAGCAACGAATCAATAGTACGAGTTTAGAAACTTTTTACAATGGAGTTGGTTATCGATAAAACTGAATACCAGTTATTTGATATATTTTGCTTTAAAAGTTAGTAAAGTACCGTATTTTT
>USIG01000157.1 GCA_900554685.1 uncultured Cryptobacterium sp. | reverse complement strand
GGTTGCGCTTACCGTGGCTGAATTAAGGTGTCCGCCAAACGCATTGCCTTTTTCGTCTCCGGCGCACATGTGAAGATGGGTGTAGAATTCGCCATCCATAGTGTTAATCGTTCCTGTGAGCGAGACGATCTCATAGCAACCGCTGAAACTGTTCGCAACGTATTGCTTGGTATCGGTTTTGAAAACGCCGATAGTGAAATCTTTTACGGCACCAAGGGCAGAAACTTGCGCTAAAGTGATGTGCTCCTTTAGCGCAAGTGTTTTTATTTGTTCTAGGATTTCCTCGTCTTTATCGATGCGAACTACATAGGTATTGCCAAATTTACGATAGTCCATGCGAAAACCCTTTCTGCAAGGTAAAGCTTTAACTTATAAGGACTATCCTAATTTGCGTACAGGGTGCTAGCCGAGATCATTTCGGGTATCGGCTTATGAAAGCGTATGAAGCAGTACCTCTCATAAAAATTCCCCACCAAATAAAGCGATATTCAGACGATTCCAAACGTTATTCGGTGGGGAATAGAGGGCTAAAGAGTGTTTGTGTTATTGGTTGCGGCTTTCACGAAGGGCTTTCATCTGTTCGCGCGCCGCGCAGGTAATGCGAAGTGATCGCATGGCGGAATCTAGTGTGCTGTAGCATTTTGCACCAGGGACCCCGCGCAATTCATCGACGATATTTTGGGCTTGACCAAGACCGGGATACGCCTGAACTTCCGGAGTAACTTCCCATGTTTTTAGCTCAGCTTCTTTACGAACGCCGCCCATTACTCCTTCATGCGCTACCGCATTTTCGTCTGCCAGTGCTTCAAAATGAAGGGGAGCGGCATTGTCGTAATAAGAAAATTCAACACTGCCCTTATCGCCATAAATCAAGAAGCGATCAATTGCCTTGTAGGTGGCATAGCACCATGTACCAGAAACCATTACGCGATTTTCAGTAATGCCGGAAAGAGATACGGCATCTTCTCCAGGATAAAAGCTCGTTTCATTGGTAACTTCAAGTTTGAAATCGGTAAGAGGCCCAGCGAGAAAATCGATTAAGTCAAGCATGTGAGCGTCGCCCTCATAAAAATGGCTGCCGCCCGAAATCTCGGGGCGAACACGCCAAGGCTTTTGGTCTTCTGGAAGCATTTCTTCAGCTGTTTGACGCTGGGTGCGAATTACCTGAACTCCGCGAATTTTTCCGAGGGTGCCCTCATCAAGGAGTTTTTTCAATTCGCGGTATCGTGGCATGCCGCGGCGGTAATGTGCAGTAAAGCAGCGCGTTTTTGAATCTTTAAAAGCGGCATGGATTTCTTCAGCTTCCTCCCAGGAAAGTGCAAGTGGTTTTTCGAGGTAGCAGTGCTTATGTGCTTGTGCAACCTGGATGGCATATTGCTTATGAACATTGGGAGGTGTTGCAATGTAGATAATGTCAATGTCGGGGTCTGAAAGAAGTTCTTCGAGTGTGTCGTAAGCGCGACCGTGTCCGTGTCGTGCGCACCAGTCAACTGCCTTGCTTTTGGTGCGGTTCCAAATACCCGCCAGCTCAGAGCCTTCGGCAAGGTAGAAAGCGGGTCCGTTTTTAGTTTCAACCACATCACCACATCCGATGATGCCCCAACGAATTACGTCTTTCATGTAATCCCCCTAAACATACAGACGACTAAAAAGGGAAGCTTTTTCCTTATTGTAGAGGTCGAAGAAAGATTAGCCCATAGAAAAGTACCAAAGTGAAAGAGGCGCGTTCGCCTAACTAATAAACGCGTCTACGTAATACATAAAGGTTTAACAAAGAAATTGCTCTCTATCGTGGTAAAGTGACCAGCACTACAAAGTGGCAAATGCTTTGAAACTGAACAAATCAACGCAGAGAAAGGACTTGGCTAACATGGGAAGAGTGTATAACTTTTCTGCAGGCCCGGCGGTGCTTCCCGAAGAGGTATTGCGCGAAGCCGCCGACGAAATGCTTGATTACAAGGGCACCGGCATGTCAGTTATGGAGATGAGCCATCGTTCAGCAGCGTTTAAGGGCATCATCGAAGAAGCTGAGGCAGATCTGCGTGAGCTTATGAATATTCCTGACAACTACCACGTGTTGTTCTTGCAGGGCGGCGCAACCCAGCAATTTGCTGCAATTCCAATGAATCTGATGCTCTCGGGCAAGGCTGACTATATTGTTTCTGGCTCTTGGTCCAAGAAGGCTTACAAGGAAGCCCAGATTTTTGGTAATGCTCGTCTTGTGGCATCAAGCGAGGATGGGAATTTCTCCTACATTCCTAACGTTGATGAACTTGAGTTCGACCCTGAAGCTGACTACGTATATATTTGCGAAAATGAAACCATCTACGGCACGCATTATCATAAGCTCCCTGACACAGGAGACGTGCCTTTGGTAAGCGATGTTTCTTCTTGCTTCTTGTCCGAACCTGTTGATGTTTCTCGTTATGGTTTGATCTATGGTGGCGTTCAGAAGAATATCGGCCCGGCTGGTGTTGTTATTGTTATTGTTCGTGATGATTTGGTTAAGGACGAATGGCTTCCAAATACGCCAACTATCATGCGCTATAAAACCCAGGTTGATGCAGGTAGTATGTCCAATACGCCTCCTTGCTATGGCATTTACATTTGCGGCAAGGTATTCAAGTGGCTTAAGGCGCAGGGTGGTCTTGAGGCAATGAAGAAGCGCAATGAAGAAAAAGCTGCTCTTCTTTACGATTATCTTGATTCGACCGACTTCTACACGGCAACCGCTCGCAAGGAAGATCGCTCCATTATGAACGTTCCCTTTATCACTGGTGATGCAGACCTGGATGCCGAATTTGTGGCAGGCGCTAAGAAGGTTGGCATTGAAAACATTAAGGGTCACCGCACCGTTGGCGGTATGCGCGCAAGCATTTACAACGCTATGCCTATCGAAGGTGTTAAGGCACTTGTGGAATACATGAAAGAATTCGAAAAGGCCCATTCATAAGGCATTCATAAGGCGTTTTAGAGTACGGCTTTTCTAGGGGCTTTCTTAAAATTTCGAAGAGGTTTATGTTTCAACCGAAACGTAAACCTCTTTCTTGTTAATGGCTTTAATCTGTTACTGTGCAACGTTTTGGACAGAATTTGTAAACCCATGTAAATTACGACAAAAAAGTGGAAGAAAGACCATTTCTTTAGTGCCCGTATGGTATACTTTCCTGGTCTGTCAAGAGGGCAGGCATTGAAACTATAGGCCCCCGAGACATGTTTG
>USIG01000156.1 GCA_900554685.1 uncultured Cryptobacterium sp. | reverse complement strand
TTCCTTTCGCGATTTAGACTATGCCTATGACATATTTTCTGGTGCTCTAACCCTAAAAGAAGGATTATCGGCCCGTCTATTTACCACTCATGGTCCCAACGATAAAGGCGTTGCTGTTACCTATCTTTTTACCGTAATTCTTAAAACCTTTTTCTTCTGGCGAAACGCATATCGGAGGTCTTAAATGAATGCATTCGAGTTTCACTGCCCCACAAAAATTATCTGCGGGAAAAACGCTCTCCATAAACTGCCTGTCAAAATGGCTGATAGAAAAGTAACTAAGCCACTTATCGTAACGGATAAAAACCTCGTAGCGCTTGGTATTGCCGAGCATGTTTTTGCTCCTCTTAAAGAAGCAGACATCCCTTATGTTGTCTATGATCAAGTTCCTCCCGATTCATCCCTTACTGTCGTAAATGAAGTTGCAGAACTTTATTGCGCACAGGGATGCGACGGATGGATTGCACTAGGAGGTGGATCGGCTATCGATACCGCCAAGGGCGCAGCGGCAGCTGTTTCGGTAGGAGAAAAAGATTTCACCGAGTTACAAGGCTCAGAAATTCTCCAGGATGATCTTGATACCCTAATCGCAATTCCCACCACTGCAGGAACAGGTTCTGAAGTCACCCTTGTTGCGGTTGTGGCAGATACTCAGCACCACGCAAAGCTCAGCTATACTTCGTATCGTCTTGTGCCTCATTTAGCATTCCTGGATCCCCAACTTACCGCTTCTCTTCCTCCTAAGCTTACCGCCACAACCGGCGTCGATGCTCTCACCCATGCCATTGAAGCCTTTACTTCTATTCAGAAAAATCCTATTAGCGATGCGCTTGCCCTACAAGCTATTCGATTGATTAGCGAAAATTTAGCGCACTCATGCGCAGAACCCGACGATTTAGATGCACGCACTAATTTAGCGCTGGGAAGCCTTCTTCCGGCGCGTCGTTTTCCAATGCCATGGTGGGTATCGTGCATGCCATAGGTCATTCTTTGGGCGGATTATGTCATATTCCTCACGGTCAAGCGATGATGCTTCTCTTGCCTCATTGCGTCCACTTCAATCGAAGCCACGGCTATCACAAGGGACTCTATGGACAGCTTCTTCCCTCGCTGCGCCCTGACTTAGACACCGCACGTCTTTCATCAGAGGAAAAAGATGCCCTCTTCGAAACCGAACTTTTCACGATGAATGATTTCTATCATCGTGAATATGGTGTACCTACTCAACTAAGAGAACTACGCGTAACAAAAGACCAACTTCCTCAAGTAGCAAAACAGGCACGCTATGATGGCGCCGCACTCTACAACAAACAAGAAATAACCGAAAAAGTCGCCCTTGAGATTTTGGAGGCAACATTTTAATGGACACTACAGCAACTACTAATTCCGCTCAAAGCAAATCACAGCACCACTATACGTGTGCCAACGACGTTCAGGTGGCCGTTGATTCAATGCATACCTGGTTCGAGAGCGGTAAAACACTTCCTCTTCATTACCGTCGCTCTGCTTTACAGTCCCTTCGTTTGTATCTTAAAAAGCACGAGGATGAAGTCCTTGAAGCTCTCCATGAAGATTTGGGGAAAGCACCCTTTGAAGGTTTTGCTACCGAATTAGGCATTGTCTACGATGAAATTCATCTTTGCTTACGTAAGCTCTACGCTTGGGCAAAGCCCAAACACGTTGCAACTCCCCTTGCGCATTTCCCCTCATCATCTAAAGTTTATCCTGCACCTTATGGTGTTGTTGCGGTGCTTTCACCTTGGAATTATCCTCTCCAGCTTGCGCTTGTTCCGGTAATTGATGCCCTTTGCGCAGGTAACTGTGTCGTCTTAAAGCCATCTCATACCTCCCCTGCTACCAGTGCCTTTTTACAAAAGCTTTGTGACGAGGTCTTCGACGATAATTTGGTTCGCTGTCTTCCAAGTGGTGGACAGATGAATGAGTGGATTCTTGAAACCAAATTCGACAAGATCTTTTTCACGGGCAGCCCTCGTGTAGGACGTCAAATTATGCATGCGGCAGCAAATAATCTCACTGATGTTACCTTGGAATTAGGTGGAAAAAGTCCTTGCATTATCGCCGAGGATGCCAACATAAAGCGAGCAGCCCAGCGTATTGCATGGGGCAAATGTATTAATTCTGGACAGACCTGTGTTGCTCCTGATTATTTTCTTGTACATGAAAACGTCGTTGATGCCTTTATCGCCGAACTTGAAACATGGCTTCACGCCTATTACGGCAAAAACATACTGGAATGCGATGAATACCCTCACATGATCAATGAACACCACTTTGATCGCGTTTGCAATCTCATTGATACTCACAGCGAGCAAGTCAGCATCGCCTTTGGTGGCGGACGTGATCGCGAAACACTGCGAATCGAACCTACCGTAATGAGAGGGGTTAGCCTTGATGATCCGGTAATGGGCGAAGAGATATTCGGTCCGCTTTTGCCTATTATCACCTGGAAAACCTTCGATGAAGCTCTCGATGTAATTCGAAGCTTCCCTGAACCTCTTGCGTGTTATGTATTTTCAACGAGCAAAGTTTTCCAAGAACAAGTAATTGCCGCTGTTCCCTTCGGCGGTGCCACCATCAACGATGTTGTTATCCATCTTGCCAACAACCATATGGGCTTCGGCGGCTTTGGCGAATCGGGAATGGGCTCTTATCACGGAAAGGCAGGATTTGATTGCTTTACGCACTACAAATCAACCTTGAAGAAGTCAAACATTCTTGAAATGCCTGTTCGTAATCCTCCCTTCAACAAAACTAAAATGAAGATCGTAAAGCTTCTTATGCGATAGCAGCAGACATTACAAACATAAATAAACTGACTTATGAAAAATGGATACTTAATCTAAAATATATATGCTGATATCTTGCGAAGAAGTCCTTTACTTCCTATAATTCTTATTTTGTGTAAGCATATAAAACGTGTATGAAGATAAGGAAATACGTTGACTATTATTGCGATTATATTTACCGTCCTTTTGGTAATTTCTGGTATTGGTCTGGTAATTTTTGTTTTGCTTCATTCCGGCAAAGGAACCGGTTTGAGCGATATGATTGCCGCTCAGGTTTACAACAACCAAACAGGTTCTGGCACGGTTGAGAAAAATCTGGATCGAATTACCATTATCTTGGCAGCTGTTTTCTTGATTTCTCTCATTGTTTTGATGATTGTTTATCCTCAAGGAACGATTGGCTAAATTTCTTAAAAAAAGTTCTTGCAACTCTCTCTTGTTCTGGTAATATATTTCTCGCTGCAAGAGAGCAGCCCTTAAG
>USIG01000155.1 GCA_900554685.1 uncultured Cryptobacterium sp. | reverse complement strand
GACAGCTGTACCATTTCGCCTTCTTCGACGAGGCATCTAAGCGTGAAATCCGTCGCGCTATCTTAAAAGGTATCGCCATTCCTGGACACCAAATTCCCTTTGCATCACGAGAAATGCCTATTGGGCGCGGATGGGGAACCGGTGGTTTGCAGGTTACCTTATCGCTTATCGGTAAAGAGGATGTGCTCAAGGTTATTGACCAGGGTGCTGATGATAGTGTTAATGCGGTCAACATCAAGAAGTTGATTGTGGAAACCACCGATGTCGAGGTGGTGGAAGACACTAAAGCGGCAACTATTATTCAGTCGCGCCATCGTATTCCTGAAGAGCCTCTAACAGCAGAACAAATTCTTGTATTGCAAGTTCCCACTCCTGAGCCTTTGCGCGAATTTGAGCCGAGTGAAGCAAAGACCCTTGTTCTCCACGCCGAGGCTGATTACACCGGCGCATGGTTGGGGCTCTTTGACCAGATTATCCGCTATGGCCACACCACAACGAATGCCGACCATCCTTGCTTGGTGGAAGATCGTTACGTTATGGCACCTTCGCCTATTCCTCGCTTCGACACCATGAAGCTTCATATGAGCGATAACTTAACCCTTTTGGGTGCTGGGCGCGAAAAGAAAATCTATGCGGTACCTCCTTATACCAAGGTGGCTCCACTTGATTTCGAGGATTATCCCTTCTCGGTAGAAAACTTTGAAGGAAAACGCTGCCGTTTATGTGGTGCAACGGGAGTATATCTGGACGAATTGATCGATGAGGAAACCGGGCAAACGTACTACCAGTGCAACGATACGGCCTACTGTCATGCTCGTTGCGAAGCCCAAGGGGCGCACGGTTTTGATCATCATCACTCGCAGGAAAGCTCGTCAGAAAATTCGATGCCTTCTCCTACCCAAGAAACCACAAAGCACAACGAGAACCAGGAGCAAGATCCCACAAAGCACAACGAGAACCAGGAGGGTGAATAAGTAATGAGTATTCCAGAAATGGAACAGAGTCCTTGCCTTTCAGTTTCGCATGTGTCGAAACGATTTGGCGAAGGTTGTGAATACTGCCTTTCACCTGATGCAAAGCTTGAACGAAATATTTGCCCTCATTGCCATACGGTACATGCGGTACGCGATGTGAGTATGAATCTCTATCCTGGCGAGATTGTCGGTATCGTAGGAGAATCCGGTAGCGGTAAGTCCACATTCATGCAGTGTTTGTATTTTGATCAAGAAGCTACCGCAGGCGAAGTTCGTGCAATTCCTTTCGATGGGGGGCAGCAAAACCTGCTGACCTTGTCTTCTCAGCATAAACGAAAGGTACGCAATACGGTGTTGGGTATGGTTTATCAAAATCCCTACCTGGGACTTCGTATGAATTTTTCTTCGATGTCAAACATTGCAGAGCAGATGATTGCGGCGGGAAATCGCAGGGTCGAGGCCATGCGTACACGAGGCAATGAACTGCTTGATAAGGTAAATATTCCTCTCAGTCGTGCAGGCGAGCCGCCCAAGCAATTTTCTGGTGGTATGCAGCAGCGTGTTCAGATTGCAAAAGCTCTATCAAATAACCCTCCTATTTTGTTGCTTGATGAAGTAACGACTGGTCTTGATCTTTCGGTTCAAGCAAGCGTTTTGGACTTGATTTTGCAGATCAAACGGGATTTCGGGGTAAGCATGTTGGTGGTAAGCCACGATCTAGGGGTAATTCGCATGCTTGCCGATCGCACCTTTGTCATGCTCAATGGCCAGGTGATCGAATCGGGTCTGACCGATCAGATCTTGGAAGATCCGCAGCACGCCTACACGCAACAGCTGGTGTATTCGCTGCTCTAGTAAGCCTTTTTCTCTCATCTCTGGGAGGTTGTCCGTTCGGTTGGTTTGTGCTCTTTGGCTAGCGGGCAACCTCCATACGAGATGCTCAATCGATACGTATGTAGGGAGATACCTATGGAAGCAAATTCTTTAGTAATTCGTGGTGGCAATGTGGTTACCGAAACCGAGATACTACCTAATCACGATATTGTTATTAAGCAAGGAACGATTGTTGATATTAAACCAACGCTTGCCAACGCTCGCACGCGTGAGGCTGAGGTACTTGCCGATAGCGGAAACCCTGGTTTGGTGGTAGACGCAGCAACGGGTTTGCCGGTTGTTGATGCACGCGGTGCTTATGTGGTGCCCGGTATGGTTGATATTCACTCAGACTATATCGAATCGGTTGCCTCTCCTCGTCCAAGCGTTGTTATGGATCTGCCGACCTCGCTTTACAAGGTAGATCGTGAGCTGGTAACGCACGGGGTAACAACCATCTATCATTCGCTTTCCACGTACGGATCGCGCGTGTTTGACCATAAGCCCATCCGTGATTTTGAAAATGTGAGTAAGTTATTGGATGCGATTGCGACAATTCGCGAAGGGGAAGAACACGATCATCTTATTCGCCATCGTCTGCACTTGCGTGTTGAGCTTGATGCGGTGAATCGTGTAGAGGAAATCGAGCGGTATTTAACTGAAGATAAAGTAGATTTGATTTCCTTTATGGATCACACCCCCGGACAGGGGCAGTATCGCGATTTGCTGGTTTACAGCAACACCATGAAGGGGTATCGCGAAGACATGAGCGACGAAGAGGTCCAAGAACTTATTCGGGATCGCCAAAACGCACAAAAAATCAGTCATGAGGATTTGGAGCGTTTAGCAAACCTGGCGCATGAAAAGGGCATTTCGCTTGCCTCTCATGACGATGATTGCACTGAAAAGATCGAATATATGGATTCGTTGGGTGCGGTAATTTCTGAATTCCCCATTGATATGAAAACAGCGCATGAGGCAAAAGAGCATGGCATGTATACCTTAGCGGGAGCACCTAATGTCATGTTAGGTCACAGTCATTCGGGTAATCTTTCTGCGCGCGAGGGCGTTAAGGAAGGAGCGATAGACATGCTTTGCAGTGATTATTATCCTGCAGCGCTGATTGATGCAGTATTTACCCTTCATCGCGAATGCAACATGAGTTTGCCGGCAGCTTTTGCCCTCGTAACAGCTAATCCTGCAAAAGCGGTAGGCATCGATGATGAAGTGGGCTCTTTGCAAGTGGGGAAGCGCGCAGATATTTTGCTGGTTCGCGAAATTGGCTGCAATCCTGAAGGCAGCATAACCACACCGGTTATTACCCGTGCTTTTGTGGGCGGCAACTCGGTATATCGTTCTCACTATCCTGATCAGCCTCAGGGCTATGATCGATAGGAGGTAGCTGTGGAAACCGTAAAAGAAAATGAGCCATTGCTCAGCATCGAAAATCTTTCAAAGTCTTTTTATATGCATATGGCAGATCGCCGCATCAAG
>USIG01000154.1 GCA_900554685.1 uncultured Cryptobacterium sp. | reverse complement strand
CTGTGCTGAATAGGCTTCCAGGAAGCTTTTTTAACCAAAGCAACCAAAGCAATAGGAATGTAGGTAATCATGAACAGAGGGAAGGTGAACATATACAGAATCTTTTTATGTGCAGGAGCATGAATGTTATCCCACTCAGTAAAGGTGGTTAGAGCACCAAACATAAACATGAACAACGTGAAGTTAAACAGACAGAAGAAAATCGAGGAAAGAGATGAGGTTATCATCACGCCCGTCGACATGACTCCAGTAAGACCCAAGATGATAATCGCGGCATTAAACACGATCGTAATTATGGTAAGCAGCATTGCAGGACATACCGTCATCAGCATGTCATAGCAGGCAAACCGAGAACCCTTCGAATTGGTGAAGATACCCTTGAAAAGCTTTCCACCATATCCAAAGAACACCTGGTAAAAGCCTTTAGCCCAGCGAAAACGCTGGTTCCAGGAGTCGCGGAAAGTAAGGGGCTGTTCGTCATAGAGCATCGCTGTTGGACAATAAGCAATACGGCGACCATGAATGATGCTATCAGCGGAAAACTCAATGTCTTCGGTGAGAAGATGGTATTTCCATCCGCCCATTTCATCAATTACCTTTGCGCTGATAAAGAAACCGGTGCCCGATACCATACAGCTCGTGCCCAGCGTCAGACGTGCTTGAGACAAATACTTTGCTTCTCGCATAAACCATACGGCATAACCTGCCGTAATCCAGTTGGAACCATAGTTTTTTGAATTGCGGTAGCTTGTTGAAGCAAGAGCACCGTTATCAAATACCTTATTCATTTCGCGGAAGTAGTTAACATCTAATACGTTATCCGCATCAAAGACAAAATATGCTTCGTAGTTATTGTCCGCATAGTGCTGACGAATGCACGCAAACCCGTAGTCAAGTGCATATCCCTTGCCTATTTCTTCTTTATTGAAGCGAGGAAATACAATAGCGCCTGCCTCTTGGGCGACTGCTGCGGTGTTATCGGTGCAATTATCAGCAATAACAAAAATATCAATAAGTTCTTGAGGATAGTTCTGAACGCGAATACTGTGAATAAGATCCCCGATAACTGCATTTTCATTACGAGCAGAAATCAGAACAGCATAACGATGGTTCTTCTTAGCCGTAAGCTCGGGAGGTTTTTTAGCTAAGGAAATAAACACATAGATGATTTGATATGCGTAGCAGCACGTAAACACTATAAATACGCACGTATTAAAAAAGTCCACAAACGAAAGGGACGAAAGCATTTCCTCTAACACAAAGGCTCCTTTAGCTGTGCCTCATTTTTTCTTTTATGCTGCCACCCGCACACATTCAATACCCTGTAGCAGCAGTACCTCTTCTGTATGCGCTTTTGCGCACTTCTGCTTTGGTGATTATAGACTTTTATTGAAAACATAACACGTTAAGTAAACAATTTGTTGCTTGTTGTCCCAAGAAACGCCCTTCCTTTCGCATTCCGAACACGATGTCTGCACAATGCCTCCACACTCCTATCCGCAACGAAAGTAAAGAAATCTCATAAATGAATCTTGCCTGATATGAGCTACGAGGGACTTCCGTGGTACCCTTTACCTAGTTAAGGAGGTTCCCATGAACTACGATATTAAAGACATAACCCTCGCAGATGCTGGCCTCGATCGCATTCTTTGGGCAGATCGCGATATGCCAGTTCTTGCGTCTATCCGTGAGCGTTTTGAAAAAGAAAAGCCTCTCCAAGGTGTTCGCATTGGTGCATGCCTGCATGTAACCACCGAAACAGCCAACTTGATGCGCACCTTAAAAGCAGGCGGTGCCGAAGTGACCCTGTGTGCTTCCAATCCTCTTTCCACTCAGGACGACACAGCTGCAGCCCTGGTAAAGCACTTCGAAATCCCGGTATATGCCATTAAGGGCGAAAACACCCAAACCTACTACGAGCATGTCGATGCTGTTATTGACACTCTCCCACAAATCACCATGGACGACGGCGCTGATGTTGTCGGACGCATCCATGAAACACGCACCGATGCACTTGAAACCATCATTGGCGGCACCGAAGAAACCACCACAGGCGTTATCCGTCTTGCCGCTATGGCAAAACAAGGCGCCCTTAAATATCCCATCATTGCAGTCAACGAAGCGAAAACTAAGCACTTCTTCGACAATCGCTATGGCACAGGCCAATCCACTCTCGACGGCATTATTCGTGCTACCAACCGTCTTCTTGCAGGACGCACCCTTGTTGTTTCTGGCTACGGCTGGTGCGGACGAGGTGTTGCTATGCGCGGTCGCGGCATGGGTGCCCAGGTTATCGTATGTGAGGTTGACCCATTGAAGGCACTCGAAGCAATTATGGACGGATTCCGCGTTATGCCTGCCGTTGAAGCAGCCACATTGTGCGACGTGTGGGTAACGGTAACGGGCGATCTGAACGTAATCGATGGCCCCATGTTTGAAAACATGAAAGATGGCGCAATTGTATGCAATTCTGGCCACTTCAATTCGGAAATCAACATCCCCTGGCTTGAAGAAAATGCAACTGAGCACAAAACACTTCGCCCCTTCGTCGAAGAATACACTCTTCCTCAAGGCAACAAAGTAGTTTTGTTAGCTGAAGGTCGTTTGGTAAACCTGTCATGCGCCGAAGGTCATCCTGCTTCAGTAATGGATATGAGCTTCGCCAACCAGGCTCTTTGTGCTGAGTTTATGGCTAAGCATGAGATGGAAAAGATGGGATTTTCAGAGGAGCTTATTAACCAGGCAACTGGTTTTGCCGAAACAGACGACCAGGAAATTATAGAAGCGCGCAAAACATTTAAAGAATTAAACGATAGATTTAAATCTGAAATAGAACCGGAGCAAAAGGAAGTTCTTGAAGCCGGCGGTTTAAATATTATGGGTACTGAAAGACACGAAAGCAGGCGTATTGATAACCAGCTTCGCGGCCGTTCAGGACGTCAGGGAGATATAGGTAAATCTAAATTTTATATTTCACTTGAAGATGACCTAATGCGCTTGTTCGCGCCGGAGCGTATTTCTAAAGTTATGAATACGCTTGGACTTGAAGACGATGACGCGATTGAGAGCAAAATGCTCAGCGGAGCTATTGAAACTGCTCAGGAGCGAGTTGAGGGAAAGAACTTTGATATCAGAAAAAATGTCCTTCAGTTTGACGATGTAAATAATCAGCAGAGAGAGATTATTTATAAACAGCGTGATCAAGTTTTGGACGGCGAAGATTTAAGAGACAGCATCATGAAAATGATGAAGGACGTATTCAGTGGTGTAATTGGTCTATATATAGGCGACAAGGGAAATACTCCTGAAGAATGGGATTGGGAAGGCTTAAAAGACCATCTTGAAACCATACTTGGTGAAATGCCGGAAGATTTCCTGAAATTCACTGATGTTGAAATTGACAAAAT
>USIG01000153.1 GCA_900554685.1 uncultured Cryptobacterium sp. | reverse complement strand
TCGTAGCTGTACTGATTCGTGCTACCACACCGATTTCATTGCTTCATTTTCTCCGGCGCTTCGTAAAGACACGCGCCGTCTACACTCCCGACTTCGCTGAGGTTTGTGCTCTACACTCCCAGTTTCAAAATAGCAATGCCGCCAATAATAAGAGTGAGTCCTACAACCTTTTTAAGGTTAAAGCCCTCTTTCCAAACAATGGCGCCCACGACCGCCGTCAAAGCAATACCAGCACCTGTCCAGATCGCATAAACCGGTCCTAAAGGAAGCATCAACAAAACTTGCGAGATGCACCAAAAAGCAACCACATAGCCTGCGACTATTCCTATAACGGGCAATTTGTACTTAAAGCCCTGCGATGCTTTGAGCATTGAGTCAGCAAAAACTTCTGCACAAACTGCGATAGCTATCATGAGATAGGGGTTCATTTTTCATCCTTTTCATCTGTTTATTCAGGTAATAAGCCTATGCGCTTGAATCAATTCGCGAGTTGCAATGCTAAACTCTGCCCTAAGGGTAGAGTCAAGGAGCAATCATGAGAAATTCACTCCTCTCAATTGGAGAAGCATCGAAGTTAAAAAATGTCAGCATCAAAGCTCTTCGCTATTACGAAAAAATAGGAATCTTTAAACCAGCTTATATAGATCCCCAAAGCGGGTATCGATATTATTCCCCCGCGCAGCTTTTTGATCTGGATGTAATCCTAACCTGTGCCGAACTCGACATTCCGCTTAAACACCTGCTGGATTATCAAACCGATCAGGGCGATATTGACTTGTACCAGCTTTTAAAGGAAGGAGCCAAAATCGCTGAGCAAAAAATACAGCGCGCACAGCAATCGCTTATTCAAATCAACTCCTACCTTGAAGAAATTGAAGAACAGGCAAATTATCGCACCGCTCAAAAGTTCTATACCCGCACCCTTAACTTTACCTACCTCTACACGAAACCTTGGGATACTACTCGCCCCTTCGAAATAAAGAAGTATCTCAAAACCATGAGAAACCTTTACCTGCAAGTCGAATACTTGGGGTTTACCCCTCTGTATTTCCAAGGATTTATCATCGATTCACAAACGCAAAGTAGTGACGACGTATCAGAATCTCGGCTTACTGGCAATGCAAAGCCTCAACCTGATACAAAACCCCAACCTGATACAAAGCCCCAACTTAATTGCTCTACGAAACCTCCGCACACTTCTGAGGCAAAAGCTCCGCTTGCTTGTTATACCTATGTCGCAATCGACTTCTATCCAAGTACGATTCCAACCATCACCGACAACACCCATTTCGACACCATCGACAACGCATCCGATCTGTACTTCTTACCTAAAACAACCTACCGTGGTTTTCGTATTGAAAGTAGCGATCTTACCGGATGCATCAACGAAGCGCTCCTCTATGCAAAAGCCCATCCCGGATTTTATGTCATGACCGAAATCTGGGATGCACAGCTCGCTGCCGGCACGTACGTAATAGAACTGTTACAAAGTGATAAAATGCAGAACGTTTCTGTACCTTAATAGAGAAAGTAAACCATGAGTAATAAAGCGTTTGACACCGCAGCAAATGCTGGGTCTTCTCGTGAGCACTTCGCTTCACGTATTGGATTTATCCTGATTGCTGCTGGATGTGCTATTGGCATCGGCAATGTATGGCGTTTTCCGTATATCACAGGCGAATACGGCGGAGGCGCCTTTGTTTTGCTCTACCTTATCTTTTTGGTAATCCTTGGCCTTCCTGTCATGGTCATGGAATTTGCCGTTGGTCGCGCGTCACAAAAAAGTGCTGCGCAGGCATTTGATATCTTGGAGCCAAAGAGGCGTTTCCACTGGTTTTCTTGGTGGGGCTATATCGGCTGCATGATCTTGATGATGTTCTACACCACAGTTGCCGGATGGATGCTTGCCTATATCCCCAAAATGGCAGCAGGAACCTTCAATGGTGGTGGCAGTGAAGTAGCTGCAAATGTTTTCAATGCCATGCTTGCAAATCCCAGTGAGCTAATCGGCTGGATGCTTGCAGCTATCGCTATCGGCTTTGCAATCTGCAGTCTTGGTTTGCAAAAAGGTGTTGAACGCATCACAAAATGGATGATGGCAATTTTGTTTGTCGTCATGATTGTTCTCTGTATTAGAACCATGACTTTACCTGGTGGTGCGGAAGGTATTGCCTTTTATTTGATTCCTGACTTCTCCCGCCTTTTTGAAAACGGTTGGTCAACCTTTGGAGAAGCAACTTATGCCGCAATGGGACAGGCCTTCTTCTCGCTGTCACTCGGTATCGCCGCTATGGAAATCTTCGGTTCCTACATTAGACGCGAACGCCGTTTGACCAGTGAAGCAATTTCGGTCACCGCTCTTAATACCGTTGTTGCTATTCTTGCAGGCTTAATCATCTTCCCTGCCTGTTTTGCATACGGGGTCACCCCCGACTCGGGTCCTTCTTTGGTATTCGTCACACTGCCTTTAGTTTTCGCACAGATGCCCTTAGGAGAACTTTGGGGCGCTCTCTTCTTTGTGTTCATGAGTTTTGCCGCACTTTCAACAGTTATCGCAGTATTCGAAAACCTTATTAGCTGGTGTATGGATAAGTGGAATATGTCCCGCTCAAAAGCAGTTGCCATAAACGGCGTGCTGGTGATTATTCTCAGCTTGCCCTGCGCCCTTGGCTTTAACGTACTTTCTGGCGTTACCATTCCCGCTATTGGCGATATTCAATCCATCGAGGACTTCATTGTTTCCAACAATATGTTGCCACTAGGCTCGCTGATCTTCGTTTTGTTCTGCACCCGTCGCTATGGTTGGGGCTGGAAAAACTTTGTCGCTGAAGCAAACATGGGTAAGGGCATTGCATTTCCTACTTGGAGTCGTATCTGGGTATCGTATGGAATCCCGGTATTGATCATCATCATCTTCATTATGGGTTACGCGCCAAAGATAATGACGTGGCTGGGATTGGGATAAGCCTTACGCACACAGACATCGGAAATGCCAACTCTCAAGATATAAACATCGAGAGCATGAGATCCCGGAACACAAACATCGGGAGTATTAGATCTCGTGGGTCGGGTGCCACAAAGTTGTCTCACGTGCACAAGTGGCTCAACTTCAATGCCACAAAAGTGCGTTGTTTACGCGCATGGCTCAGCTTCGATGCCACAAAAGAGCGTTGCGTGCGCATAGGCGAGCCTACATGCCACAAAAGTGCTTTGCGTGCATGAATAGACGAGCCCACATGACACAAAAGTGCGTTATGCGCACGAATAGGCGAGCTCATATGACACAAAAGAGCGTTACGTGAACTTTCGTGTTGTAAAACAGCGAGTTTCGCCACATTTTCCGCTTGCGTGCATAGAATTTAATACCTAGATCAATAATAAAGAAGAAGGGAAAGCAACTTTTTGCTTTCCCTTCACTAATTTAGGTAACTAACGC
>USIG01000152.1 GCA_900554685.1 uncultured Cryptobacterium sp. | reverse complement strand
TTTGGCTCGGGCAAGCAGATACTCGACTTCTGGCAGCAGGCGCTTGCCTCATAATTTTATACGCGCGTTTAGGACAGGCTTCTACGCAAGTTATATCTGCGTAGGCTGGATAAAACTTTTTAAGAACAACGTTTCTTTGAGGGACGTACGAATACAGGATTGGATTGCATGAAAGATTTCATACTTGCTTTTGATACTGCCAACGAAATGATTTCAGTTGGACTAGGAAAGCTCAATCGCGCTTTACGTAAAGTGGAATTGGTGGCTGCGCAAGAGACGCAAGCCTTTCGTGCGTCGAATGTGAAGTTGCTTCCAGAAATTGACGCGTTGTTAAAAGAGGCGGGGGTTTCTCGTGAAGAGATAGCCTGCGTGGTGTGCGGACGTGGTCCTGGTTCGTTTACGGGCGTGCGCATCTGTATGGCAAGCGCAAAAGGTATTGCTATTGGATTAGATGCTCCGTTATTTGGCGTATCGAGTGCTGATGCGCAAGCGTGGCAACTTTGGGATAGCGGCGTGCGAGGCTCTGTGGTAGTGCTGGGCGATGCTATGCGCAAAGAAGTGTATCCTGTGCGCTATACCTTACAGGATGCGGGAATAGAGCGTCTTAACTCAGATTTTGTGATGAAAGCTGCTGATTTACCTTCATGGTTCGGTGGCGCCTCAGAAGAGCGAGCATCTTCTACAACTATCACTGGCGATGCCCTTAAAAAATATGCGGATTACTGTGAAGGGCAGGGCGTTCTTTTTCAGGAATACTGCTATCCAACAGGAAAGGGATTGCTTCTTGCCGCTCAGGCGTTATGGCAAGCGGGCGATTTTGATCCCGACGATAAAACGCTGGGCGATCCTTGTGTGGTGCTTCCCGTATATACGCGACTTTCCGATGCTGAAGAAGCAGAACGTGCTAAATTCGCAAAGCAGCAAATCCAACAAACTCAACAAGCCCAACAAGCCCAAGAAGCCCAGGGGGTCGCTGGGCGTAAACCTCAACAAGTTGAAGGATGTGAGCCTCAGCACCAGCAAGCCGATGCGTGCGAATCCAAGCAAAACACTCAGGCGCAGGTATCTTTTACGGCATGTTTAATTAAACAGCAAGGCACATCGGCTTTGTTGGAAGATAAGGATCTCACAACAGGCGTTCAGGGTGGTGCGGTTATTCGCTATCAGCCTCTTGAAGCGGTATGGGTTCCTGCGGTGGAGGCTCTTGAGGCAAAAACAATGGGAAGTGATGCTTGGCGCGCCTCTCAGATTCTTGATGAACTTCCACGTCCTGATCGCACCTGGTGGGCAGCGTATGAGATGAGCGATTCTTCTAAGCGTGCAGTTGGCACTGACGACGCTACGCTTATTGGCTATGCAGGTGGATGGATTGTTGATGGCCAGGTTCAGGTTCTTAAAGTAGCAACAGATCCTGCGTACCGTCGTCGCGGTATAGCTCAGGAGCTTTTGGCGCATATTGCCAGCGATGCTCGTGATTTAGGGGCAACGGAAATGACTCTGGAAGTGCGGCTTTCCAATACAGGTGCGCATGCTTTCTATGAAAGGCTCGGCCTTAAACGCATCGGAGTGCGTCCACGCTATTATTCCGACAGAGAAGATGCAGTAATTTATACCGGTCCACTTCCACTATCGGAACACGATGTGGCAGGTATGGAACTTCGTTTAAATGATGCTGTAAAGGCAGTTCGCGTTGGCACTGTCGAAGAGTCTCAAGAGTCCCAGGCGAAGCATTCTGAAAATGCTACAGGGGATCAGAGCCTTGATGATTGCCTGCATATTCAGGGGAAGCTTATTCTTGCCATTGAAACTTCCTGTGACGAAACGGCTGCTGCTCTTATTGACGAGGCGGGCACAATTATTGCAGATGTAGTAGCCTCGCAGATTGATTTTCATTCTCGTTTTGGTGGCGTGGTTCCTGAAATTGCAAGTCGAAAGCATATAGAAGCGATTGGCGGTGTTGTGCAGGAATGCTTGGAGCAGGCGCGTATTCGCAGCGGAAATGCCGCCCTTTCGTGGCACGATTTAGCTGCAGTATCGGTAACCTATGCACCTGGACTTGTGGGAGCTTTGGTTGTTGGTCTTGCGTTTGCCAAGGGTTTGGCATGGGCGATTGATAAGCCTCTTATTGGCGTAAACCACCTTGAAGGGCACCTGTATGCCAACAAGCTTGCGTGTCCTGACATCAAGCCACCTATGGTGGTATCGCTTGTTTCAGGGGGACATACCATGCTTGTACATGTTAAAGACTGGGGCAATTACACCACCATGGGAACTACTTTAGACGATGCGGTAGGAGAAGCATTCGATAAGGTGGCAAAGGCTATGGGGCTTGGATATCCTGGCGGTCCTCTTATTACAAAATTGGCAAAGAATGGCAACCCGAAGGCAATTCATTTTCCTCGTGCTCTTATGCATTCAGGGGACTTGCAATTTTCGCTTTCAGGTTTGAAAACCTCTGTGATGACGTATCTGCAAAAAGAACAGCAGGCAGGTAGGGAAGTTAATCAGGCAGACGTGGCAGCAAGTTTTCAGGCAGCTGTTATTGATGTACAGGTATCGAAGGCTAAGACGGCGCTTGAGCAGACGGGTGCAAAAGAGTTTTGCCTCGGAGGAGGCGTAGCTGCAAATCCTGAATTAAGGCACGCGTATGAGGATATGTGTGAGGAAATGGGCGTGCGTTTAACTATGCCGCCGCTTTCAGCATGCACCGATAATGCGGCGATGATTGCGCTGGTGGCACTTGATCGGTACAAGGCAGGTAAATTCTTCGATCTTGATTGCGATGTCGCTGCTCATGCTTCGCTGGATGAGGAATACTAATACGCTGAAAGGATTTCTAGCTCCTTAATTAACTTTTTTAAGGATATCTCCGGGTTCACAATCTAGAACCGAACAAAGCGCATATAAGGTATCCAGCCGAATGGCTTTGACGTTTCCGTGCTTTAAACGGCTTACATGAACCTCGGTCAAGCCAAGTTGTTCAGCAAGTGTTCTATTGTTGATGCCCCTCTCTTTCATAATATGATCGAGGGTTATTATTATTTGTCCCAACTGTTACCTATATCGTGTCATCCGTTGATTGCTGTAAGTAAAGAGTGTACTTAAAAACGTAAGACAAACAATAACAAAAGAGAGCAGAAAATAGGTATTCAAAGTTTACATTAATGTAGTCTCTATTTCCGTTTGACTGTAGTCCGACTTCAAAGAGTCCTTCTACGCCAGTCGTGTTGTTGAAATCTGGAATAAAAAACTGAGAAAAGAAGGTAATTACAAATATCATCAATAGAAGAATAGCTGTAAGCCTTAGGCTATTAATGAGTTTTCTGCTAATTGGTGATTTTGAGTTTGAAATATCTTTAAATAAAGAAGCAATTGTAA
The DNA here is from genome assembly GCA_900554685.1 of uncultured Cryptobacterium sp. Lineage (GTDB taxonomy): Bacteria > Actinomycetota > Coriobacteriia > Coriobacteriales > Eggerthellaceae > Anaerotardibacter. The sequence goes on along the minus strand of USIG01000152.1, from coordinate 202 downwards.
ACAGTATAAAAATTGCCGTGATTGATTGCACTGCTGACGTAGAAAAAGCAAGAACCTGGATGCCTAAACCGCTATTATCGTTGATATTTGCTAATGCCGTTAAGAAAAAAGGGAGATGTATTAAACAGGCAAGGAAAATGCCGATCCATCCAAAAGCGGAAAAGATCTTACTAAAAAGCTTAGTATTTTTTCGTATAGTGTC
>USIG01000151.1 GCA_900554685.1 uncultured Cryptobacterium sp. | reverse complement strand
TGCCTGAAGCGCGCGAAACGTACATTGATAATTACATGAAAGCAACCCGTGGTACGGGACGTCTGATGCTCTTCGCATGCGACCAGAAGATCGAGCACCTGAACAAGGACTTCTATGGTGAAGGCATTGATATTTCTGACGCAGAGCCCGAGCATCTGTTCCGCATCGGTTCTCAGGGCACCATTGGTGTTCTTGCTGGTCAGCGTGGCTTGATTGCTCAGTATGCTGCAGATTATCCAGAGATTAACTATCTGGTAAAGATGAACTCTAAGACCAACCTGGTAAAGGGTTCTCAGGATGATCCTTATAGCCCTCAGCTTTATGATTTGGAAGCGGTATTGGCAATGCGCGAAGCCGGCGTAAACATTGTTGGCTTGGGCTACACCATTTACTTGGGCTCTGAGTATGAATCAACCATGATGGCTGAAGCAGGCGAGCTTATTGCTGAGGCTCATGCAGCTGGTTTGATCGTTGTTTTGTGGATTTATCCTCGTGGTAAGGCTGTTACTGACGAGAAGGATCCTGATCTGATTGCAGGTGCAGCAGGCGTTGCTTTGTGCCTGGGTGCAGACTTCGTAAAGGTTAACCCACCTCATGATGTTGAAGGCCAGACCTCTGCTGAAAGCCTGAAGATTGCTTCTATGGCTGCTGGCCGCACTGGCTTGGTATGCGCTGGTGGCTCTAAGGCAGATGCTAACGTATTCCTTACTCAGCTGCATGACCAGATTCATATTGGTGGTGCTTGCGGTAACGCAACGGGTCGCAACATTCACATGCGCTCCGACGAGGAGGCAATTCGTCTGTGCAACGCTATTTCCGCTATTACTTTGGGCGACTGGAGCGTTGAAGACGCTGAAGCAGTATTCCGTGGTGAAAAGGAATTCAGCCTGTAATTGCGGGTAATCACTCGTATTTTGTGTATGCAAGGGTTCGCTTCGGCGAACCCTTTTTGCGTTTCGAGGAGTTTTGAAATCGAAAAAGCTTTAATTAGTAAGACGCTGTCCGCGTAATGTGGACAGCGTCTTTTGCGTGATTGGCTGTTCGGTGCCAATAATCTTCTATAAGCCGTTTTGGGGTGAGGTAATGGTGCCTTTACAGGCAGACTGAATCTATTTCTTTAAAGCCTATTACATTGCCCTTGGAAGTACTAAACGTGGTGTCTCCAGCATAAATAACAAAACGGCTATCTGTTGGCACATCAAGTAATTCACCTAAGTTCGTTACGGTTTTAAAAAACTTTGGCGAATACGTAGCAGATGATTTAACTTCTATCAGTGCAGCTGGCTTTGACCCTTTCTCAATAATGAGATCAACTTCATTTTGGTTGGTGTCTCGCCAATAATACAGTTTTGGTTTTCTGCCTCGTGCGTGGTATGTTTTGAAAATTTCAGCAACAACTGCGGTTTCAAACAATGATCCACGGTAGCTACTTGTCGCTAGTTCAGCCGTTTCTTCTATGCCGAGCAAATTGCAAGCAAGTCCTGTGTCGGATAGGTATACTTTGGGTGTTTTAACCAAGCGCTTGCCGTAATTTCTGTAATAGGGCTGCAGACGAAAAGCAATAAAGCTTGCTTCAAGAGTTGAAAGCCAACTTTCTACAGTCTTCGTGGTAATGCCCGCGTCGCGCGCGAGTTCTTCTTTATTAAGCATCTCGGCAGTTCTGTCTGCGCATAAGGTAAGGAAGCGCTCAAATTCGGCTAATTTTAGGATGCCTGATCCGCGCCGGACGTCTCGTTCAAGATATGTTTGGATATAGTTTGGGTAGAAATCATTGGGATCAATTCCTCTATCGTAAATACGAGGATAGCCACCCTTGTAAAGCCACTCGTTAAGAGTTTTAGGCATCTTGTCAGCATTTATAAGTTCTCGTTCGGAGAATGGTAAAAGGTTAAGAATAGCCACTCTTCCCGCGAGGGATTGTGAAATCGACTCCATTAAAAGAAAGTTTTGAGATCCTGAAAGTATGAACTGACCTGGTTCGTTTCTTTCATCAACAATTCCCTGGATATAGGAAAACAGATCGGGTACTCGTTGTGCTTCATCAATGATGACCTTATTGGAGTAGAGCGACAGAAATGAGCGAGGATCTTCTGCTGCAAATGAGCGAGTATCCCTGTCTTCTAATGTCACGTAGGCATATTCAGGAAATATTTCTTTTACTAGGGTCGATTTGCCGCTTTGTCTGGGTCCTGTTATTGAAATCACGGGGAATCGTTTAACTAGTTCGAGAATTTTAGTTGTTAGTAAGCGCTCAATCATGGTAGCTCCTAAGAAGATTACCGGATTTGCATAACCTTGACTACCGGAATTACATAACTAAGATTACCGGATTTGCATAACTTTGACTACTGGAATTACATAACTTAGATTACCGGATTTGCATAAGATGGGTGGGCTTGCGGGGCAGAACAAATATTCCGAGCGTTGAGACTGTTGTAAAGCGCACTAGGAAGCTTCTTGATAAAATAATTTCCTGAAGAAAGCTACCCCTGACAGTGAGCTTCAAGGGCATATAGATGAAGTGTATCGTTTCTTCTATGAACGTGATGCCGCTGCGTAATAGGTACAAATATGCTTGTCTGGTAGTCGGGGGGAGGATGGCTTTAGCTCTTTCTGCTTTAGGATCTTTTAATGATGGAAATCGAAGTAGACATAGATGCCCTGCGAGAATACTTGCTTGATTATTGTGGTACCGCTATGTTTTCAGGATTTTCAGCGGCGGTGCTTGATGTAATAGACATCGAACAGGCAGATGGGTATGAGTTATGCCAGATAGCCGAGCGCTTAGGTATCGACTTGAGGCGCTTCGAAGTTCGTTGATTGAACTTCCGTATGTTGAGACTCGAGGACGATCATTGGGGTGCGATGCTTGAGGTTTCAATTGTGCAACAGCTGCTGCACAATTTACGAATTTCCTCGTTCACGAAATGGCATACAGGGACTTAATTTGATAGATTGGCTTCAATAACAGCCGTTGGAGTCGGGGTTTCTATGATTATCCTGTTGGCACTGCTTGCTGCGGTATTTGTTCGTATGACCTATAAAGACATCAAGGTTCGCTTGGTGTTTAGACGTGATCTTGTTGCGCTTGTCGTGCTGCGTATTGTTGCGTTAGTAGTGGTGCTTGCTGGGGAGTATTGTTTCAAGGTTAGCTCCGTGTTTGGTTTAACGAATGAGCAATGGGGTATTCGCTCACTGATCCTCTCTATTGCGATGGCGTTTATTATCTGCGCTTTTGTGCAAGGGGTTGCTTTTGTTACCAATAGACTAACCAATAAATATGGCGCAAAAGAAGAGTCGATCGGCTTGGGCGATGTGAAGCTTTATGCCGCATGTAGTTTGTTTCTTAGTATCGAGGCCGGGCTAGTGTTCTTGTTTTTGTCTGCCCTTGTAGGAGCCCTCATGGCGTTGTATTGCAAAATCATCAAGAAGCAAAGAACGTTTCCGTTTGTGCCAGCTATTGCGTGGTCGTGTTTTGCTGTGCTTGTGGTTGAATCGCTAGGCTTGCTTTAGTAAAGACAAGTAAAAACGATACAAATTAAAAAACCCTGCCTCTCTAAGAGACAGGGTTTGCATGTTAACTGGTGCCGGAGGCGGGATTTGAACCCGCACGTCTTTCGACAACGGTTTTTGA
>USIG01000150.1 GCA_900554685.1 uncultured Cryptobacterium sp. | reverse complement strand
TTGCTTACGGCGACTTCGTAACGGTACAGCAGCTTGGTCTTCAGGCTGTTCGTGACGACGAATACATCGAATTCGATCCTAACCGTACCAACGTTATCTGCGGCCTTCGTAATCTTCTCCTCGGTTTGTTCGCACCATATCCTGCTCTTGCAGGTCCTCTGTCCGCTCCTTACTGCGTAGCAACGTATGCTCGCTATAAGCAGTCTGGTCGTCAGGGCATGGACTCCATTTATGATGGCTCTGGTACGAACCTGATCTTCACCGTTATCGGTCTGTTTGTTTATCCTCTCTATGAGGCATCGCTTGCCGCTTCTGCAGCACTTCTGGTTGTTGTACTTTGTATCCAGGGCTGGCTGTGCGCAGTTATCGCATTCGACCTTGTTCGCGACGAGATGGACAAGGGCATTGCAGGCATGATTGCTGGCTTCGTTCTTGCCCGTGGTGGCGGCGTAGGCTTCGTTGTTGGTGTTATCTTCTATCTGTTGATGGCAGACAATGACAAGATCCGCGAAGACTATGCTTACAACAAGGAACAGCAGCGTATTGAGGACGAAGAGACGAATAAGCAGCTCGAAGCTTTGCATGCTCGTCTTGAGGCCATCAAGGCTGGTCAAATCACCGAAGAGAAATAACGGTGTTGTTTCCTAGATCTTAGTTTGGAAAACGAGGATCTATCTGAAGGATAAGCCTTCAAACACGAAACCCCGCGAGTGCACGTCTCGCGGGGTTTCTTTGTTGGGCTAATGGCCAAAAGGGGCCTCGGACATAATTCCGTATAAACAGAGGCCTAAAAAAGAAAGCCTCTTTATCCATTCCAGCGTTCAAAGGGCGGATAGTCAAAGCCAAAACGATCAAAAATTTTCCCGATAAGTTGATTTTCCATGTCCTCAATAGTTTGAGGATGATGATAGTAGGTCATCATAGGAGGCATGATGCTTACGGAAGGCAAACTGGCAAGGGTGCTTAAGTTGCGTAAATGAATGTAATTCATGGGGGTTTCGCGAGCGACAAGCACCAAAGGCCGCTGTTCTTTGAGCGTGACATCAGCAGCGCGTAACACCAGATTGTCGCTATAGCCGCTTGCAATGCCTGCCACTGTTTTCATACTGCAAGGGATAATAACCATGCCGTGCGTTTTAAACGTCCCGCTTGCAATAGATTCTCCTATACGAGCATTATCATGGACGGCATCAGCAAGAGCGAGAGTGTCCTCAAAGAGCTTCGGCGCTTCATAGTGCGCCGTTAGTTGGGCGCTTTTGCTTGCTACTACGTGAATTTCGCAGTCGGTAAAGCGCTTTACTTGTTGAATAAAGTGGCACGCGAGGGCGGTGCCGCTTGCTCCGGTAATTCCTACAATAAGTCGATCCATACCTATATCCTTACTGCCTTATGCTGTGTCTGCCATAAGAGTAATTCGCCTAGCAGGGTTTGCTAGGCGAATCATAACTAGAACTTGAGAAGTTTCCCTTTGGCGAACAAAGTTTCCTTCAATGCACTGTATTCTCTTTCGGTGTGATAAGAAAAAGAGAGCCGCGTTTAGAATTGCCGCATTTAGAATTCGAAGTCGGGCAACCAATGCTTAGGGTCAACCTCTTTAAACTGGCAGCGCTGGAATCTCTCTTTCTGATCATAAGGAACAGTGCAGTCAAAGATTGTCTTGCAGGCAATACCGTGGTCGCGAATGCTTGGATCCATCGAAGGGTCATTGGAGGGATCGAGCGGATGGCAGCGAACGCCAGGGATGGTGATGATATCAGCATCTCCCTGGAAACGGGTGTTAAGGGCCCACAATACGTCATTCATATCGAACGGATCGACGTCTTCATCGACTAAGAAAATGTGCTTCAATTCACTGAATGCAGAAAATGCCAAAAGTGCGATCTGACGCTGGCGTCCTTCATCGGCCGGTGAGCTCTTTTTGATTTGAAGAACCGCCAAGTATTTACCGCCACCAGGCGTTGCGCAATAGCAATTGAGAAGACGTCCCGGAACAGCCTTTTCTACCATTTGGATAATGCTTGCCTCTGTAGGGATGCCAGCCATGCTTACGTGCTCTTCAGATGGTCCAATGCAGGTTTGCATAATGGGGTTCTTGCGGGTCGTTACTGCTTTTACCTTGATGATGGGAAGTGAAGGATTGGCAGGACCGGTGTATCCAGGGAATTCAGGCATTGCTTTACCGGTGCCAGAATTCTGGTCTTCGGCCACCCGTTTTCCAGGGAGAAGTTCACCTTCGATGACATATTCAGCATGTGCAATGCAGCGTTCGTTGATGGTTAAGCATTTTGCCAAGCGGACTGGTTCACCACGCAGAGCACCAGCGACGTTAAGCTCATCGTAGCCAATAGGGGTCGTAGGTGGCTCAAAGCAGGTGGCAAGCTCGATTGCGGGATCAACGCCGATGCTGATGGAAATAGGCAAGGGCTGACCGAGTTTTTCGGCCTTTTCGTAAAAAGCGCCAATATGACGAGAGCCGGGAACCATATAAATAGAGATTTCATCTTTGCTTTGGAGGCATAAGCGATGAATAGTTATATCTGATTCCCCTGTTTCAGGATCAGAGGCATAAGCCATGCCAAGGGTGATATAGGGACCAGCATCTTCGGGAGTGTTAGTAGGAGCCGGTACAAGCTTTCGAATATCGAAGCCTTCTTCGCTTGCTAGATGCACTACTTCCTGGCAGAGCGCCTCTTCGGCTGGAACCTCTACTGGTGCTACGGGATTAAGCACTGCGTCGTTGAGCAAAAAGCCTAAACGACGAGGATCAGCATCAAGCATGCGCGCAACACGGTTGCGGCTTGCAAGGAGCCCAATAACAACGCGCGCATCGGGATGGCCCTTGATGTTGTTGAAAATCATGACAGGGCCTTCTTTTGTGGGGCGGGGGACAGTTCCGCCTGCACCTACATAACGATACACACCACACAGTTCGGCTTCGGGATCAACTTCGACATCGGTCTCCACAATTTGACCAGGTATTTCACGAAGGAAATCGAGTGCAGTGCGCAAGTCGTGAATAGTGTTCATACAATCCTCCTTGGGTAAACCACACAGAGTGTGTTATGGGATCAGCTTGGTGTGCTTCATACGTATCAATCAAATACGATGCGGGTATTTATGGGTTGGTATGTCCCCTTCGCTCAAGAAGGGCAAGGATATCTTCAACAATAAGAGGAACTGAATTGCGGATATGGGTGATGGTATCTTTCGATGCTTCATCAAGATGAATGCCACAGCTGCAGGCAACAACGCAGTTTCGCCGTGAAGCAATCTGCTTAGCAACGGCAGTTGCTATGGCATCGTCCATGTGCCCAGTGCGATTTATAACAGAAACAGTGGCACTGGTGCCTTTGCCGGTAAGGGAAGGTCTTGGCACAGCAAGAACAACACACCCAATATGAGGTGTGCCGCCATTGATGGTTATTGTGCAGTCATTTCCCGAGGAAACAACTTCCCCCCATAGTTCACAAACGGGGCAATTCACGCGGTATTCCATAGTTCCCCTTCCGCGTTGATGCTCTTTTGTCATTATACGGGCAGCGCTTGTCTTTTTGGATGACGCAGTTTTTTGTTTGAACAATGTCTGCGAGAAACTCATAATAGGCACTACATAGACTGAGGGAGTCTGTCTATAGGAAAGGGGAAAGGTTTCTATGGAGTTAATGGAAGCAATTAAGACTCGTCGAAGTGTTCGTAAGTTTACCGATGAGCCTGTTCCAAGAGAAAAGCT
>USIG01000149.1 GCA_900554685.1 uncultured Cryptobacterium sp. | reverse complement strand
GTGCTAGTGCCTAACTATACGGGCGTGCGGGTTCAAATCCCGCCTCTGACACCAGTAAAATTTCGGCAGCTACCCTGTAGCTGCTTTTTTTATGTTCATAAAGTGCCCTATGGCTCTTTTAAAAAGAAAGGAGATCTAAAGCCATGGTAAGTGGTGAATGTGCTCTTGTAGGCTAACCGGGAGGTTGGTTTAAGAGAAAAAATTACAACCTCCCGAAAGAAAGTCGTCTTATCACAAGTAGATAGTTTTCTCGAAAATCTTTCGTTCTAAAACAAAAGAAACTACGGGAATTCAAGACAGCTTTTGAGAGGTCTATACAATGAACCGTGAAAACAAACGAAAACAATACCAAAAAGGTTATTATAAGAAAAATCCTTGCAAGGAAGTATTTACCTGTAAGGAATGTGGCAGACTGGTTGTCCCCGAGTTCGCTGGCAGCAATCACCGAAATCACTGCCCTAATTGCCTGACAAGCCTTCATGTTGATAACGAACCAGGAGATCGCCAAAGCAGTTGCGGCGGACGAATGGATGCCATTGGGGTCTGGGTTCGTAAAAATGGAGAATGGGCCATCATCCATCGTTGTAGACGCTGTGGCAAGATAGTTTCTAATCGCGTAGCAGCAGATGATAATCCCATGATGCTTATGTCCATTGCTTTGAGACCCTTATGTGAGCCCCCATTTCCCATTGAACGCATCCAGGAAATAAGTGACTCCATGGGATATGTCGGTTCTTTTAAGTAGAATTTACTTTTGCAAAATCTTGATAAGGCTCCATCCCGAGACTCGCTCCACGTTTGGAGCCTTATCATTTACTTGTCCTTACTTTTCGAACCTTCCCTAAACAGTTACACAGGAATAGTTTCGGTAATTTCAAAGGTGTACTGATCAATACCACGTTTGAACGTAATACGCCCACTGTATTCAAAGATGTCGTAGGAAAAGCTTGTTTGAAGATAGCGTTGTGATACGATTCCCTTCTTTTTATTGAGAAGAAAAGGGAAATAAAATAAAGCGCCGTATTTTCCAGGATATCTTTGTTCTGACTCCCAAACTTCCAATATCCCTACCGTTCCAACGAGATGCTGACGTTTTGATCCATGCGGAACTTCTTGGAGTATCGCAAATCTACCACTTTTGCATAGCTTTGCCACGTGTAAGTACCCACCCTTTCTAAAATACTTCAGCATTCTCGATGTTACTAAAAGCGCTGTTCTTAGCTGATTGATCGTTTTAGTAAGTTGATTGCAACTACCATATCATGCTTTTATTACTTAGCAAGACTAATTATTATCCCCTAGCGTAAGGCTCTACAGGGTTTCAAGACCAGCAGCTACACGCAAACCGACTTCTCACCCCATAAATAAAGGGAAGAACAAGCTTCCCTTTATTATTACCTCGTATGAATTAACATATCTTAAAAAGACATCTGAGTGTTATAAAACTAGTTCAAAAGTTTTTCGCTTAAGAGTCTAGTTTGAAGCAGCATGAGCAGCTTCAATAAGCTGACGGAACGAATCCGATTGCAAAGAAGCGCCCCCAATCAAGCCACCATCGATATCGGGCTGAGCCAAAAGAGACTCTACATTGCCCACATTCATGGAGCCACCGTACAAAATGCGGCACTGCTCTGCAACACCTTGGCCAAACATATCAGTAATTGTGTTGCGCAGCGCTGCACAAACTTCTTCTGCTTGTTCGGGAGTAGCGGTACGGCCCGTACCGATCGCCCAAATAGGCTCATAGGCTAATACAACATCCTTCATGTCGGTCTCATCAAGACCTGCAAGTGCAGCACGCAGCTGAGCTACGACAAACCCTAAGTAATCTCCCGAATCTCGCATAGAAAGAGATTCACCAACGCAAATAATAGGTGCAATGCCTGCCTCGATTAATGCTTTTACTTTCATATTCACAGAAGTATCTGTTTCGTTAAACATCTCTCGGCGTTCAGAGTGGCCCACGATGCAGTATTCGCAGCCCGCTTCTTTGATCATCGGAATAGAGATCTCTCCGGTAAATGCGCCCGATTCCTCCCAATGGACATTCTGCGCACCTACTGCAATGTTGGTCTTGTCAAAGTCGATGACGGTATAGACCGACTTGATATCAATGGCTGGAGGGCAAATAACAATATCAACATTTTCCCATGTGCGATTATATTGATTGCAAAGCTGCTGAGTTAAAACGATCGCTTCAGAAATCGTTTTATTCATTTTCCAGTTGCCCGCCATTACATATTTGCGCATAGCTTCCCCCTATGAAAAATCTTCCACTGCGTTATGCTGAGACTCTTGTCGCCAAGATAATAAATTGTTTAGCGCATCGTTCTCAAGACAACAATTCTCTTCGTTCAGAAAACTATTTTAGTGCTTCAACACCAGGGAGCGCCTCTCCTTGGACTAATTCCATAGAAGCGCCTCCTCCTGTCGAAATAAAAGTCATCTGATCAGCTAAATCAAATTTATTGACAGCAGCAACGCTATCACCACCACCGATGATAGTATCAGCTTCCTTGTTTGCTGCTACCGCAAGAGCAACACCCTTGGTGCCAGCCTCAAAAGATGACATCTCAAATACACCCATAGGACCATTCCAGAAGACAGTTTTTGCATGCGAAATCGCCTCTGCGTAAGACTCAGTGGTCTTAGGGCCAATATCAAGACCCATCATGTCATCAGGAATAGCTTCTACCCCACAAACAAGGGTTTTCGCATCGTTAGCAAAAGCGTCAGCGCATACAACATCACTTGGAAGAAGAATAGATACTCCCTTATCTTCAGCTTTTTTAAGCATGTCCTTAGCGCGCTCTACCCAATCCTGTTCCATCAAGGAAGTTCCAACGCTATAGCCTTGCGCCACTAAAAACGTAAAGCACATTCCTCCACCAATAATGAGCGTGTCACATTTGTCTATCAGCGCATCGATCACAGCAACTTTATCTGAAACCTTTGATCCACCGAGAATCGCAACAAAAGGATGATTTGGGTTATCCAACATAGACGTGAGAGTATTTACCTCTTTTTCCATAAGCATGCCCGCGTAAGCAGGTAAGTAAGAAGCAACCCCTGCCGTAGAAGCATGAGCACGATGAGCGGCACCAAATGCATCATTAACATAGATGTCAGCTAGATCTGCCAGTGCTTGAGCAAATTCAGGATCATTCTTTTTCTCTCGTTTATCAAAACGAAGATTCTCTAACAGCGCTACATCGCCGTCTTTTAAGGATGCAACCACTTCTTTTGCAGAATCGCCAATAGTGTCTTGAGCAAACGCAACTGGCTTGCCTAATACCTTTGAAAGATATTGGGCAACCGGTTTTAATGAAAATTCTTCTTGGTAACCAACGCCATCGGGGCGTCCTAAATGACTACAAAGAATCACTTTTGCGCCGTGGTCCATTAAATAGGTAATTGTTGGCAGTGCTGCGCGGATACGTGTATCATCACTTACTTCCCCATCAGCCAGAGGAACATTAAAATCTACGCGACACAATACTCGTTTTCCTGATACTTCAGCATCAGCAAGTGTTTTAACTGCACCCATCTCTCGTGCCTTTCTCCTTTATCAGCGGTTTCGCATCACACGCACCGCCACATTCCTCGAACATAAAAGAGAGCCCCATACTTGAGGCTCTCTTATGTAACTGTTTACTTCGAACGTGCTTCCTTACAAAGATTACAACATAATTTTTGCAAGATCTTTGACGCGGTTTGAATAACCCCATTCGTTGTCGTACCACGATACGCACTTAACAAGATTACCCTTACCGCCCAAAA
>USIG01000148.1 GCA_900554685.1 uncultured Cryptobacterium sp. | reverse complement strand
TTTATATTTAAACTAAATTCATCATTAGGTAAATATCCACCTGTCATTAGGTTTTGACTTGTTTGATTGTAGTAAAATAGTACTGGTTCATTATTTTGATATTTTCTTTTAAAAGTGAAACTGTAATTACCTTCTGTTAATTTATCTAGATTAATATAGTTATCCACAATTGAAATGTTTGAAGTAGTTGGATAAAAGTTTTGAAGAACATTATTTGTGTCTATTATTTTATTATTTTTGATGTTGATATTAATTGTTTTGTTAGCAAAACTTGGCTTAATATAGTGATTGTTTACTAAATCGTTGATTTCTGCTATTTCATTTGTAAATTTTTCTATTTTATTACCATTGAGATAATCAGTAAAATAAAAATCTGCATCTTTATCGACTGTTTGCCATAACATTAATTGAGTGATGGCATACCATTTGTTGTCAGTATGGCCTTGATAATTGTAACCATAATAAGCTATTAGTGACATTCTTTCCCATGTGTTTTGATCTATATTATTAGGATTTATACTTGTTTCATAACTTGCACTTTCATCAAAAAAATTGAATGGTTCTATACAATAAGCTGCTTTGTTGTCACTTTTTCTTCTAAAAAAACGGGATTTTTGAAAATGGGTGGTGCCGTTTTTTATGCTTTTGGTATATATGCTATCAATTTTTTCTGCTTCGTAAAAGTTTGTAGAAGCTGCTTTTACATTTGAGTGAACGATTAGTATTGTTATTAGTGTCATTAAGAATATTATATTTTTTTTCATTTTTTTCCTCCTTTTTCTTGTTGACGGCTAATATACTACATAAAAAAATTTATTGTTCAAATGGCTAATATTTCAAATTTATGTTAAAATAGTGGTGAATTTAGTAATATTCTCTAGCTTAATTTGATAATTGTTATGATAAATGGGAATATTTATTACGTGATTGAGGTGATTAGATGACAGATATTGAAATAGCTCATAAGGCGGCAAAATTACCTATTGGTGAAGTTGCAAAGAAGATAGGGTTAAGTAGCGATGAATTAATTTTATATGGTGACGATAAAGCAAAAGTAAACAAAATTCCTGGAGAAAAAAAAGGAAAACTGATACTAGTTACGGCAACTAATCCTACGCCATATGGTGAAGGTAAAACAACTGTTTCAATTGGCTTGGCTGATGCTTTAAACAGTCTTAATAAAAATGTTTTATTAGCTCTTAGAGAACCATCTTTAGGTCCTGTTTTTGGAATGAAGGGTGGCGCAACTGGAGGAGGTTACAGCCAAATAGTACCTATGGAAGATATTAATCTATTTTTTACGGGTGATATGTCGGCAATAGAAGCTGCTAATAATTTGCTATGCGCTGCTATTGATAACCATATATATTTTGGTAATAGGTTAGGAATAGAAAAAATTGCTTTTCAAAGGTGTTTAGATGTCAACGATAGGACACTGAGAAATATTACTGCTAATAATAGAAGTTATTCTTTTACTATTACCGCTGCCAGTGAAATTATGGCCCTACTTTGTTTAGCAAAGGATCTTGATGATTTAAGAGAAAAAATAGGTAATATTGTTATTGGTTATAATGCTAATAATGAGATGATCTATGCAAGAAGTCTTCATATAGAGGGAGCTATGTTGGCTTTATTAAAAGATGCCTTTAAACTGCTTCCTCAAGCTTCTGAGCACGATCTGCTGCCTGAAGTGCCGTAATAACTTCTCCAAGCAAATCGCCCATAAGCACACCGTTGTAGGTAGAGTTAAAACCAATGCGATGATCGGTCACGCGATCCTGAGGAGCATTATAGGTTCGAATTTTTTCGGCACGATCACCAGAGCCGATCTGAGCAAGACGCTTTGCGCCTTCAGCAGCCTGCTGCTCAGCCAACATCTTTTCATACAGACGCGCACGCAAAACAGCCATAGCTGCAATCTTGTTTTGTAGCTGGCTCTTCTGGTCTTGAGATTGTACAACCAAACCAGTAGGCAAATGCGTAATACGAACCGCAGAGTCGGTTGTGTTAACGCACTGTCCGCCAGGACCACCTGCGCGGAACACATCGATACGCAGATCGTTTTCGTTAATCTCAACATCGATTTCGTCTGCTTCAGGAAGCACCGCAACCGTTGCCGTAGAGGTATGAATACGACCCTGGCTTTCAGTCTTAGGAACACGCTGAACACGGTGTACGCCCGATTCGAACTTCATTACCGAATAGACCTTATCGCCTGTGATCTTAAACTGAACCTCTTTATATCCACCAGCTTCAGAAGGAGACACATCCATGGTCTCTACCTTCCAGCCCTGATGCTCTGCAAAACGCAAATACATCTTGTAGAGGTCGCCTGCAAAAATAGCAGCCTCATCGCCACCTGCAGCAGCACGAATTTCAACAATGGTGTTCTTTTCGTCAGCAGGATCAGAAGGAATAAGCATGATTTTGATATCTTCTTCCAGCTGAGGAAGCTCGCCTTCAATACGAGAAATCTCTTCTTGGGCAAACTCTTTCATGTCGGGCTCTGAGAGCATTTCTTTTGCCTCAGTCAAATCATCCAGATCCTGAATATATTCACGAGCCTTTGCTACAAGAGGGCCCTGATCGGAAAAGTTCTTTGCCAACTTATTGTATTCATGCTGGTCAGCCAATACTTCAGGGTCGCCGAGCTTAAGCTCCAATTCCTTATATGCCTCAATTATTTTTTCAAGTTTTTCGCGCATTACTCTTCCTTAAAACGCTCTATGCTATTCACTGTTCAACAACTCTAAAACACCAAGAATGTGCCCTGGACAGTCCAGCGCACATTCAAAAATTCACAGCCTATTATTTTACCACGAAGCAATGTATTTAGCAGCAGCCTCCGCCGCTAATGCGCCATCAGAAACTGCCGTCACCACCTGACGCAACGGTGTGGTGCGGGTATCCCCTGCCGCAAAAATACCAGGGGTCGTTGTTTTTCCTTCCGCAGAAGTAACTACATACCCCGATGGATCAAGCTCTACAACATCAGATAACCACTCTGTATCAGGCTTTGTTCCCACCGCAATAAAGAGTGCATCGGTTGGCAGTATTTCTTTTGATTTATCCTTTACATTTTCTAACGTGACAGAAGCAAGCTTCCCCTCACGTTCCTCAAAAGAAACAACGATGCTATCCCAATGAATAGTGACATTATCAAGCGAATCAAGCTGACGAGCATACCAGGCGCTTGCACGCAGTTCGTCACGACGATGGACAAGATGAACGTCCTTGGCAATACGAGACAGATACACCGCATCCGCACAAGCAGTGTCTCCCCCACCTACAATAACGGTGGTTTTGTCCTTGAAGAAGCTTCCATCGCAGGTTGCACAGTAAGAAACGCCTCTACCAACCAGCGATTCGATACCTTCAATAGGAAGCTGACGCGGCTTTGCACCCATGGCAAGAATAACCGTCTTTGCCTCATAGGTTGCGCTTTGCGTTTCCAAGACAAAAAAGGGATTGTTCTGCTCGTCAGCACTTGGCTGTATCTTTGTTACTTGCTCAGAGATTATCTTGGCCCCAAAACGCTCCACCTGCTCACGCATGGAAAAAGCAATTTCGAATCCGTTTACCCCTTGCGCAAATCCTGGATAATTTTCCAAATGGTCGATCGAGGTCAGCTGACCCCCTACCATCAGTGCTTCAAACAACGTAGTAGAAAGACCCGCTCGCGCCGCATAAATACCCGCAGCAAGACCAGCGGGACCAGCACCCACAATTGCAACATCTATCATACGAATCGGCCCTTTCTTTTTAAAATCCGCAAGCTTGAGCACATCTCTTGCATTAAATCAAACACATCTCTTGCATTAAATATCTTGCTTGTATCATACAAA
>USIG01000147.1 GCA_900554685.1 uncultured Cryptobacterium sp. | reverse complement strand
TAGTGCATGCCTTGTTGGTGAATTGATCCCCCGGCGCTGACCGGGGGTTTTTTGTATGGGCGGTTTTTATGAGTTCCCCTTAAGGAGATTCTATGTCTGAAAAAGTCGTAATTGCTGTTGATGTGCTCGGAGGCGATTTTGGCCCACAGGTTGTTCTTCCTGGTATTGAGCAGGCTCTTGAAGAAGATGAAAACCTTGAAGTTATTGCTTGTGGTCCCAAGGATGTAGTAGTTCCTTTTGCTCAGGCTCACGAGCGTGTTCGTGCTCAAGAAACCACTGAAGAAATCACTATGGAAGAGCATCCAGCGCATGCGGTACGCAAGAAGAAGGATTCCAGCCTTGTGGTGGGCAATCGTTTGGTAAGCGAAGGGGTAGCAGGCGGCTTTTTCTCAGCAGGTTCTACTGGTGCTTGCTTGGCTGCTGCTACTTTGGTGGTTGGACGCATTAAGGGTGTTGCCCGTCCTGCTCTGTGCACCATTTTGCCATCTCCTTCTAAGCCAGTTGTTATGTGCGATGTAGGCGCTAATGCGGACTGCAAGCCGGCGTATTTGGTTCAGTTTGCACAAATGGCAATTCCTTATGCAGAAAAGGTAGTTGGTATTAGCAACCCTAAAGTAGCCCTGCTCAATATTGGTGAAGAGGAAACAAAGGGTTCAAAATTTGCCCAAGAAGCCCATTCACTTTTGCGTAAATCGGTTCCCGAGTTTGTGGGAAATGCTGAAGGACGCGATTTATTGACAGGTGCTTTTGATGTTATCGTCACTGATGGTTTTACGGGAAATGTTTGCTTGAAAACCATCGAAGGCGCTGCCGGTGTTTTATTTAAGAGCATCAAAGACGTTATGATGGCAAGCCCGATAAGCAAGCTTGGTGCATTGGCACTCAAGGGTGGATTAAGCGATTTGAAAACAAATCTTTCTGCTGACGAATATGGTGGAGCACCAATTCTTGGTGTTAAGGGTGCTTGCTTGGTAGGTCATGGTTCTTCCAATGAAACTGCTATCAAAAATGGCATTCTCGTGGCTGCTCGTACCGTTCGTTTGGATGTTTCGGGAATAATTGCTCAAACGGTATCAACCTCTGACTAGGTTAGTTACAATCAGATAAATGCTCATTCATCTATGCGTTTATGGATGGATGGTTTTAAGGGTGTGTGTTTACGGTGCACCTTAAAAACTGATGCGATCTTGTTGAGGTTCTTTACGAGCGAGACAAGCTTTGCATGAGCGATTACCTAAGGCAGTTTGAAGAGGGGGTATAGCATTTTTAAGGCTATGCCCATCCATACAAGATAGTAGAGTGATAAGAAACGGTGAAAGAGCAACCGCAACATACTGAAAAGCTCAATCGGGCTGAAGAAATCTTGGGGTATACCTTTTCTGATCGTTCCTTGCTTCTTGCTGCACTTACTCATCCTTCCGCAGCGGAGGGTCATTCTATTTCTGATTCATATGAACGACTCGAATTTTTAGGCGATAGCATTCTTGGTGCCATTGTTTCCTATGAGGCATTTCATGCCTATCCTGATCTTAATGAGGGAGGACTAACCCGTATCAAGGTTTCGTTGGTATCGGGCGCATCCCTCTCTAAGGTGGCAAGTGATCTCGGCGTTGCCGATGTGATCTTTTTCGGTTCCTCTGAGCGCGGGACAGGTCGTCGTGGCCTACATTCGGCTCTAGAGAATGTATATGAATCGTTGGTTGCAGCTCTTTATTTAGATGGAGGCTTGGATCCTGCTATCGCTTTTGTAAAACGTACTTTGATCGTGCGCATGAGCGCCGATATGGCTAAAGAACCCGAAAACCCTAAGAGCGTTTTACAGGAGCGATTGCAAGAAGACGGTATCACCCCAACCTATCGCTTGGTGGAAACACAGGGGCCACCGCATGATAGAACATTCGTGACGCAGGTTTTTGTTGGCGTGCAATCTATTGCGCGTGGGGTAGGTCGTACCAAAAAGGAATCTGAAAGTCAGGCAGCAAAATCAGCTTTGGAAGTTTTAAGTTCCTTCTTTGAGGCTAAAGACTCTAAAGACAAAAAGCGCAAAGCAGATGCGCGCGCTGCAATAAAGGCTGCAAAGGCAGAAGAGAAAGCACGTCGTCAAGCAGCTCAACGTGCCAAAAAGCAGAAAAAACAACAACACCAATAAGGGGCTTTTCGTGTATCTGAAGTCGCTTACCCTCAAAGGTTTTAAATCTTTTGCTGACCGCACCGTGATGAAATTTGAACCAGGAGTTGCCGCTATTGTGGGGCCCAATGGCTCTGGTAAATCCAATATTTCTGATGCGGTTTTATGGGTTCTTGGAGAACGTAATGCGAAGAATCTTCGTGGTCAGTCCATGGAAGATGTTATCTTTGCTGGCTCTTCAGCAAGAAAGCCGGTATCGGTCGCAGAGGTGGAACTTCTGCTTGATAATTCCGATGGCACGTTGCCTGTTGATTTTTCAGAAGTGTCTATTGGCCGTCGTATGTATCGCAGCGGCGAGAGTGAATATCTTATTAACGGCAATGTCGTTCGCCGTATGGATGTATTGGATATTCTGCATGATTCTGGTTTGGGAACAGGTACCAACTCGATTATTTCTCAAGGTAATCTAGATTCGGTCTTGTCTTCGCGTCCAGAGGATAGACGTGCGCTTATTGAAGAGGCAGCAGGCATTCTCAAACATAAGGAGCGCAAGGCTAAATCGGAGCGAAAATTAGCACAAATGGATGCTCACCTTGATCGTGTGCATGATATTACTGCTGAGGTGGAAAGACAGCTAAAGCCTCTTGAGCGTAAAGCACGCAAGGCCCGAACCTACGAGATGCTTTCTGCTGAGGTAAAAGACCTTAGGCTTCAGCTTGCAGTTGATGACTTGCGAGGCTTACAAAAACGCTGGGACGATGTTTTGGCGCAGGAAAAAGGCCTTGATGAACAACAGCAGCAGCTAAAAAATGAACTGGAAGAAGCCGAAAAGGCCCTTGATGCGCTTCAGCAAACCCTGCATGAGCGAGGCAGCAAAGAACTTGAGCTGAACGAGCGGTATCGTCGTGCACAGGCTTGTTTCGAACGGCTTAATTCCACTGCTATGGTTCTGCGAGAAAAGCGTTCGCATTTTCTTTCGGAAACCGAGCGTTTGACGCGTTCGATAGAAGAAAGCCGTCTTCGTCGTCGTGCGGCTGAAAAAGAGCTTGAACAAGCACATGATACAGCTGAGGCTGCACAGAAAGATCACGCTCAGGCTGAAGAAAGGCTTTCTCGCTTAGAGGCTGATCATAAAGCGCAAACAGGACAGCGCAATGCTCTGCGCAAAAAAATCGATACGCTTATGTCTGAGCAAAGGGGACTGACTCATCGTCAAGAAACCATTCAGGCAACACAGGAGGCACTGCGCGAAAATCTTTCGGAAAAGCGCGCACGCGCCCAGGTTATAGATGTGCAGGTAAACGATGCACAAAAGCGCCTGAAAGCAGCTCAGCAGCAGGCTGAAAAGATGCAAAAAAGCTTCGAAGAGCAGTCGGCACAGCTTAGGGACTTGCAAGCAAAAGAGGCTTCAGCGCGAAACGAATTGAATGCTCTTGTGGTTAAGCGAGAACAAGGTCGTCATGACTTAGATAAAGCGCGAGAAGCATTTACTCATGCCTCTGCTGAACGCACGGCTCTTGAAGAGCTTGAGCGTGCTTCAGAATCGGCTAATCCATTGTTGGCTCGCGTTTTAGAGTCACGTGATGAGCTTGCACCCACCTCAAAAGTGCTCTCGCATATCCTTAAAGCGCCGAAGCATCTTGATGGTGTCGTGGAAATGCTTTTAGGTGATGACGTGTATGCTCTTATAGCCTCTCAAGCTTCTGAAGCGGCTACCATAAGCAACCAAGCACTTGAGAGCAAAACGT
>USIG01000146.1 GCA_900554685.1 uncultured Cryptobacterium sp. | reverse complement strand
GGCGCAGAAAATCGCGCTAAAGTTTCTGAGGTAATCAATGAAAATGTAAAGATCGAAGTACCTGCAGGTGTTCAGGAAAAGGCAGGTCAGTTTGTTGATGCTGCTGCTTCTGCCTCTCAAAAGGCTATCAATACCGTAGTCGATAATGGTTCTGACGCTTATAAAACTATTGTTTCTCGCGTTAACCAAAATCCTACCGTTCAGGCTTTTAATGATAATGGCGATGAGCTTCGTCAAAAGATCGATGCCGCTCGCGAGCGTATTGCAACTCAGGTTGCCAAGAATGCCGAAGCTGCTCGTGATGCTGCAGTAGATAAAATCCCTGTAGCTATTGATGCTGCTCAAGGGGCAGCTCAAAATGCAAAGGCTGCGGCTCAGAATGCAGGCCAGGTAGTATCAGGTGCTGCTCAGACAGCTGGTGCTGCGGTGGCTGGTGCGGCTCAAAACGCAGGTCAGGCTGTAGCGGGCGCTGCTACTACTGCTAAGGATGCCGTAGTAGGAGCAGCTTCAAACGTTACCGCAAAGATTAACCCTTCTGGCGAAAAGAAAGATACCGAATAGGAACATAAAAGCAACAAATCGAACACATTTGATGCATGAATGCAAGGAGTGTGTTTGAATTATTGTCGGTTCGACTCATATAGTGGCGGCCTTTTGGTCGCCACTTGTTGTAATGGGGCGAAAGTCTCTTTGATAAGTCTCTTTGTAAGGTGCAGAAGAGTATAGAAAAAAGCATAGAAGAAGAGTGTAGAAGCCGAGCAGAGAAAAAGAGCGCAGAGGAAAACATCAGGACAGGATAGGGCAGATGAAAAAGAGTGAATACTTAATTAGTGAATTGCGAGGTGTTCCCGTTTATTCAAAGGGCAAAAAGCTCAAACGCATAGGTAAGGTTCATTCTTTTATCTTCCATCCGCATAAGCGCCGTGTTGTGGGCTTTACGGTAAAGCGTCCCGATATAGCACTCATGATGCATCGTCCTGATCTGTTTGTTGCGTTCGATAGTTTTGATGTTGAAGAGGGCTCTCTCGTTATTGACGAATCGAAGGGAACTACCGGATCTGCCGCATGCAAGCGCCTAGGCGTTTCTTGGGACGAATGCGTTATTTGGCAAGGACTTCCCCTAATGAGTGAGGAAGGAAAACGATGCGGCTTTGTGGGCGATGTTCGTTTTAGTACCGAAGACGGGGTAGTGAAGTCGCTTTTCGTTGATAAGGGAGTTTCGGCGGGAGCACTTCTTGGTGCTACGGAAATTCCTGCCGGTTATATAAAAGGATTTAAGCTAGGCGTAGGCGATAAGCTTACCGTGGCAAATGAGGACGACTTTTTGCAAGGTGCCATCATCCTATCCGATGAGGCTCTTTCCATTCAGGCGCAGGGCGGTTTGGCAGAACGTGCCGGAAAAGCCAGTGCAGTAGTGGGTCATAAGGCTTCGCAAGCGTTTGAAAAGGCAAAGCCAGTTGCATCGGATGTTGCCCAAAAGACGGGGGATGCGGTAAATAAAGGTGCGTATGCAGTAGGTAAACAGCTTTCCAAAACTAAAGGTATGTTTGCCTCTTTTAAGGAAGAATACAATCGTGCTCGCTACGGCGAAGATACTGAGGAAAAATGAGCAATTCAAAACAGGATCATGTTCAGCCGCATAATAACGACCAAAAAGAATCATCGAGTTATGTTTCTCTTTTTGGGCGCAAGGTAAATACTGCCGATCTTTTCAAGTTGTTAGGGTTGCTGATTTTTATTGGCATCGTGGCAGCTATTGTGGTGGCTTTATGGCCAAGTCTTTCGCAAATATTTGAGCCAAATGGGGCAGATCGCGTTATTGAAAGCATTCAAAGCCAGGGGGCCTTTGGTATTTTGATGCTTCTTGGTTTGCAGTTTGTGCAAGTGGTAGTTGCTTTTATCCCGGGCGAGGTAGTGCAGGTTGCTGCGGGCATGCTCTATGGTCCTTGGTTGGGATCGCTCATTATTTTGGTGGGCTGCGTTATTTCGAGTGCGGTTATCTATGAGCTGGTGCATCGACTAGGTGCGCCGTTTGTTCGCGATATGGTAAGCAAAGAACATCTCGCAAAGTTCTACGAGTTTGAAAAATCAGGAAAGCTCAATGTCGTAGTATTCATCCTGTTTCTTATTCCGGCGATGCCAAAGGATGTGTTTACGTATCTGGTCCCCTTAACCAATATGCGTATGCGTACGTTCTTGATTTTGGCAACCATTGGACGCATTCCTGGTGTTTTGGTTTCTACGTATGCGGCAGCTGGTTTGGCGGAAGGCCAAATCACCACAAGCCTAATTATTTTTGGTGTAGCTGCGGCAATTGCTCTCGTGTGCTTAATTTTCCGCAACCGAATTATGCGGGTGCTTGGTACGGCAAAAGCGTTTCATCAGCTTGATAAAGAGCGCGAAGAGCAGCGTAAAGAGCACGAAAAATAGCGTAAGAAAGAAACCGCGTCTTACAGCAATATAAACAACAAAAAACAACGGGCTTACAGGGGGATGGCTGCGTTACGGAAGCATAACGGAACCTCGTTTTAGGCGATCAAGAAGCTATTCTTAAAGTGTCGAATTTATCAACATATAGAAGCGAGGCGTTGCATTATGGTTCAAGAACAAAACGTCCCTCAAAATAATAAACAGGAAGATGTTGTGGAAAAGCAAGAAGAACATGTGATCGAGCGAGAACAGGCCGAAGCCGAAAACTCGTCAGAAACGGCATCGAAGGCCACATCGGGAGCCACATCGGAAGCTGCGCCAGAAGCTGGGCCAGGAACCGCATCGGATGCTGCATCAGAAACTGCATCAGGAACGGCGCCAGAAGCCATATCGGAGGCTGCATCGGAAACTACCTCAGAGGCCGCATCAGAAAAAAAGCAGCATGCAGAAATCGGTGACGCAGTGCGAGATGAGGCTTTGTCGGCGGCGGAAAAAGGCCTAGAGGCGGCGCGTGTGGCGCTTGAAGCGGCAGAAAAGAAATTGGCTGAAGCGCAACAGGCTGCTTATGGTTATAGCACTGTAGGACAAACTGCAAATCAGGCTCATACGGCAGACGAAAACAAAGAGTGTTCTTCGGCGTACGTATCCTCTGAGGCGAAAAGTTATGCGCCTCCACAGGGTGTTCCGCAACAGCCCGCTTCGCAGTTTTCTTCTCCGTCAAGCCCAGGTCAAGACTTTTCGTCGCAAGTTTCTCAGGGATCATATAATCAGGCTTCTCAGCCAGCAGATCAGCAAGCAGCGTTTTTCCAGCAGGGAAATGCTGCCTACCAGCAAGGTGGCGAAGCGTATCAGCAGCAGGGAGGCGGGACGTATCAGTACCAAGAGCCCACCCAACAACAACCACCTGCGCAGGATGCCACTTTCCAGGCAGCCTATCAGCAACCTTCTTACCAGCAGACTGCTTATCAGCAAGCAGGAACTGCATCCTACCAGCAAACAACTCAGGCCTATTCGCAGGGGGCAGGTCAGGCTCCTTACACGCAGCCTCAGCCTAATGCTGCGTCCTATCAATATTCTCAACAACCACCGGTTCAGCCACATTACGTTGCGCCTGTTGCTTCGCGTGATCATGTTGCGGCAGGATTGCTGGCAATCTTTTTAGGGTTCTTGGGTATTCATAAATTTTATCTGGGATACAACACGCAAGGCTTCATTATGCTTGCCATTGCCCTGATTGGTGGATTGTTCTCATTTGGATTAGTAATGGGAGTCGTTTGGATAATCGGCATTGTGGAAGGCATAATTTATCTTACGAAATCACAAAGCGAGTTCGAGCGACTATACATATATAACAAGAGAGAGTGGTTTTAAGCATCAAGGGGCCTCGATATGAGGCCCTTACGCTATAATGGCTTTTGTTCGTGCATATGTAATGCCAATAAGGAGGAAGATTATGCCCACCATTACTCGTGATCAGGTAAAGGTTC
>USIG01000145.1 GCA_900554685.1 uncultured Cryptobacterium sp. | reverse complement strand
AGTTACTCTACGATTCTAAAAACGGCCCTTACACCACTTTTTGGGACGCGACCAACAACACCAACGGTGAAACGGCGCAATCGGCGCTTTCTCGCTTAGAAGATTCTATTGGAATAGAAGGGTATACCGCTGTCGGCGATAATTGGTTTGTGTATTCTTACGAAATCAACGGAGAGGTTGTTTATCTTAAAGAATATGTGGGAGCTGGAAGTATCGTTGGTATGAGTATTACGTATCCTCGGTCTATGTCTTCTGAAGGCGACCGTATGGTAGAAATCATGGAGCCCACCTTTGAGCCAGGAGATATTTCGAGTACGCATTAAGGGCGATTGGTTGCTTTAAACAATACATTGATCTGACTTATGACTGTTGAGGAAAAGGTCAATATTTAGGTTGGCTTGGTGTTCTGCGTGTCTTTGTTGTGAAGGTGATAAAGAACAGGTTCATCGGCTTGACTTCATAAAGAATGTCATCAGAATAGATACTACTTGCTCGGAGGGCGAGTTATCCAAATGAGAGATAACAAGCTGGATAAGGCACAGGTTGGAATACCTGCATCTTATCCAGCTTTTTTACGTTAGGGCATCTTCGAGGAGCAAGAATCT
Source organism: uncultured Cryptobacterium sp. (assembly GCA_900554685.1). GTDB lineage: Bacteria > Actinomycetota > Coriobacteriia > Coriobacteriales > Eggerthellaceae > Anaerotardibacter. Next base: position 3,324 of record USIG01000145.1, on the reverse strand, counting down.
CGAAAAACAAAGATGTTGACTGTTTTGTGATAGGAGATAGTGCAGATTTGACTTCTGTGCTTTGCGACTGAAAGGGAAGTGAATTATGGGTCTTACACGTCAGCAAACCACGATGATTGCTGTGTTGCTTGTCGGTGCTTTTTTAGTGGTATTGAACCAGACCTTACTAACGCCTGCCTTGCCTACTATCATGGCTCACCTAAACGTCAATGCAACAACGGTTCAATGGTTGACGAGTGGTTATGCGTTGGTTGAGGCGGTAATTATTCCTTTAAACGCTTATCTTATAGGGCGTTTTTCTACTCGCAAGTTGTTTATTGGAGGCATGCTCTTATTCGCGGCAGGGTCTGCACTTTGTGCGAGTGCGCCAAGCTTTCCTTTTCTGCTTTTAGGGCGCGTTATGCAGGCATGTGCTACCGGCGTGGTTATGCCTATGGTATTTGCGCTTATTCTTCTTATCTTCCCTCGTGAAAACCGAGGTGTTGGTATGGGTCTTGTGGGTCTTATTCTTAGCTTTGCTCCTGCAATGGGTCCTTCGGTTTCCGGTGTTTTAGTGGATAGTATCGGATGGCGTGCTCAGTTTGTTTTGGTGGTTGGCCTGGCGCTTTGTGTCGTAGTAGCCGCTCTTATTGCCCTTAAGAAATTTGAGGGTTTTGATCGCACAACTTTTGATGGGTTGTCTGTGGTACTTATTGCTGTTGGCATGGTGTGCCTGCTTTGCGGTATTTCGACTTCTACCTCTAGTCCAACACTGGTGATGCCTATAGCTCTTATTCTTATAGGGATTGCTGTTATTGTTTTGTTCTTCCGTCGTCAAGTAAAACTTGATAATCCCATTTTGCAAGTACAGGTTTTACGCCATAGGGAATTTTTGGTTATCACCATTATCATTCTTTTCCTCGAAGGGGTGCTGATTGGTGGAAGTGTTTTGTTCCCGATGTATATTCAAAACGCACTTCAGGCATCAGCCACTGTTTCGGGACTTATTATGCTGCCAGGAGCAATGATCGGAGCATTCTTCGGGCTGCTTTCCGGTAAGCTTTTTGATAAGTATGGGGTGCGCGGTATCTCGGTTATCGGTGCTTTGGTGTTGCTTGCTGGCGGTATAAGTTATGTGCTTCTTGGTGATGCAACCCCACTCTTACTTACCTGTATTGCCTACACTATTGTTACCCTTGGTATACAAGCACTCATTACTCCGCTTAATACTTGGGGTATTAATTCTCTTCCTAATGTTGAGCTACCTCACGGTAATGCCATTATTGCTACTATCGAGCAGGTAGGAAGTTCTTTGGGCACTGCTTTTGTTGTTAGTCTTACTGCGCTGTCATCTTTATACGCAACACAGGATATGCCTGCTCAGGAAGTTTCTTATATCGGGTGCCATTTCGCTTTTATCGGAATGCTTATTCTGATTGCAGTAATTGCAGTTTTGATTTTAGTATTTGTGCGTGATAAGAAGAGCGCACGCGGACTTGATCTTGCCGCATCGGGCGCAATGCCTGGAATTGATCGTCCTTGGTTGGTTGCAGATATTATGAATGCGCATCCAAGTACTCTTCCTGCTACCGCAAAAATACGTGATGCTATTGCAATCATGCAAGAAACCGAAACCAATGGTGTACCGCTGGTTGATGATGCCGGCAAAGTAGTAGGCTTTCTTTCTGATGGCGATATCTTGAAATACCTCTCTCGTCATGAGTCATCCCAAACGGATGGGGTGAGCTATATCATCATGCTGGAAACCGATAGTTTCCAAGATCGTATCCGGACAGTCTATGATTTGGATGCAATGCGTCTTGCAACAAAATCAGTTATCACAGTGGAGGCGAACGAGCAGGCAGATATAGCATTTCGGACGTTGGCCGATAAAAAAATCAAGAAGGCTCCTGTCATACAGGACGGAAAACTTGTGGGAACGCTGAGTCGTCGTAACATTATGAAAGCGCTCAATATTATGGAGCAGGCAATCGAAGCTCGATAATGCTTACTTGGGCGCTCTGTGGCAACAGGGATCATTGCAGAGCGCTCTTTCCCGTCGTTGAAAATAGCTAAAGTTTAGCATTAAGAGAATCGTTTCTCTTTAGAGTGATCAGGAATCGGAGTTGTCCGGTTGTGGGTCATCAATGTTGTCCAGTGCGCGAATATCTTTGTTTAACCATGCCAGTGCACAGCAAAGTGCGACCAAGAATCCACAGAGAGTAAACCAAGTAGTAATACCAATTGCTTCAGCAAGAAAACCGGAAAAGGCAAGTCCCAGGGGTGCTGCTAGGGAAGATCCTGCTAAGAATATTCCCATAACGCGACCAAATTTTTCGTCAGGGGTATGTTTTTGCAGAATGGGCATAATGGGGGCGTTGTAACATCCAATTGCCGCAGCCGAGAAACCTATAAGGATTGCAAAGAAGGTGAATTGGTTTGGCTGCAAGAAGCCACAAAGACCAAGCGCGATACCTAGGATAATTCCTGAAATCATAATTAAAGGAACACGTTTAGATCCTCCACCCCAAATAAGAATTACAGCGGAGCCTAACAGCAGACCTATTCCGAATACGGCTTCAACAAAAGAGGCTTGAAAACCGTTGCCGTTAAAGTGTTCATAGGTCATAAGGGGATCAAGGGAAGCAACGGGCATAAATAAAAGCATAGTAACCATGATCAAAAACATGAGGTTGCGTAGACCCTTATTCTTCAAGATGAAGAGACTTCCTTCTTTCATTTCGGTGAAAACCGATTCGTGGCTAGGGGAATTTGAGGAATTTGTTGGGATATGAACCATTCCTAAACAAAAGCAGGCTACTGCAGCACAAGCGGCGTCTAAAAACATTACCCCGTGTAGACCAATGAAGGTATAAAGAAAAATACCTAGGGCTGGTCCAATGATGCTAGATAAACTGGTAATGGTTTGATCCATACTGTTTATGCGGACAAGCTGTTCTTTTGGTACAAGATGGGGCATAAGGGCGGTCATGGCTGGTCCATGAAAGGCTTGTCCTCCCGTGCGTACGGCAAGAAGAAGCAGCATCAAGGGTACGCTGATGTGTCCCAACATGACTACGAGAGCAAGAATAAAAGAGAATATTCCTGCGCTTCCATCGGCAAGGATTATGACATGTTTTCGATTGTAGCGATCTGCTATTACTCCGCCAAAAGGGCTCAAAAGCGCAACGGGCAAGAGAGCGGCCATAGAAGCAAGCGAAAGCCAAATAGCCGAAGAAGTGGTTTCGGTAATGTACCACATGGCGGCAAAACTTGCTGCAACTGTTGCGAAAATAGAAACGGCTTGGCCGCACCAAATAAGCGCAATGATAGCAAACCAATTTT
>USIG01000144.1 GCA_900554685.1 uncultured Cryptobacterium sp. | reverse complement strand
ACCTCGTAGGTATTTTCGGGGTTTGTGGGGTTCTGCCAAGAAAGCACGCTGTTTTGGGATGAGATTTCGTAAAGGTTTCCGCTTGCTTTTGTTACCTGTAAGCCAGCTTTATTCGCTGGTATACTACAAACGAAAAAACTTTGAAGCATAAGCGAAAGGCATAGCATGAAAACCTTAAAAATTGTTCTTTCCCCCGATCCGGGCTTACGCTCGGTTTGCGAGGAATGCACCGTTGGAGATAAATCCCTTGTCAAATTAAGTAAACAGATGCTTAAGACAATGTATGCCAACAATGGATGCGGTCTTGCAGCGCCACAGGTTGGAATCAACAAACGTTTTGTGGTGATAGATTGTCTGGATGAAGAGGGGAATGCTGATCCTTACGTGTTGGTAAATCCTGTTATTGAATGGACCAGCTCAGATAGCGTAACGGAGGAAGAGGGCTGCTTGTCCCTTCCAGGAATTTCGGTTCCTATTTCGCGTCCGTCAAAAGTTCGTGTTCGTTATTACGATCTTGAAGGAAATGAATGCAAGGTGGTAAGCGATGGGTTGTTAGGTCGTTGCTTACAGCATGAGATCGATCATCTTGATGGTAAAACCTTATTCGAGTCTTGTTCTCCTATGGATCGAATAAAGGCATTGCATGATTACAATATTGCCCTTGAAATGGGTGCTCAGCCTGGAGAGGTAGGATAACAAAGGTTATGCGCGTTGTTTTTATGGGTACACCACGTTTTGCAGAGTTGGTGCTTGAAAAACTTATTGCCTCGGATCATGAGGTTGTTGCTGTTGTAACAAGGCCTGATGCTATTCGTGGTCGTGGAAAAAAGTTAGTAAGTTCACCCGTTAAAGCATACGCTTTACGTTTTGATATTCCTGTTCTTGAATACGCTTCTCTCAAATCAGATGAAGCCTATGAGGCCCTGCGCGCTTTGCAGGCGGAGGTCTTTTGCGTTGCAGCGTATGGCGCTCTTTTACCAAAACGCATTCTTGAGGTCCCTCGTTATGGATGTCTGAATGTTCATGGCTCATTACTGCCTCGTTGGCGTGGTGCAGCTCCGGTAGAAAGGGCTATTCTGGCAAAAGATGCTAAGACCGGAATCGGCATTATGCGTATGGAAGAGGGGCTCGATACGGGAGATGTTGCCTGCAGCGCTGAAGTTGCAATAGGCTCTAAGAGCGCCTCTGAACTTTCTCAAGAGCTTGCCCGTGTAGGCGGAGATTGCCTTGTTTCTGTTTTAGACAAGCTTGAAAAAGGCACAGATGTTGTCTGGAAGAAACAGAATGATGCTGATGCTACGTATGCTGAAAAGCTTACTAAAGGAGAACTTGATATTTCTCCTTGCCTTGCGTGCGCTGATGCCCTGTGTCGTGTTCAGGCATCAAGCGATAATCACTCCTGTCGTTGTGAGATAGCAGGGAAAAAGCTTACGGTTCTAAAGGCGGGTCCTTCATCGCTCGATAAACCTCTTAAGTCTGGTGCTGTTGCTTTTAGCGCAAAGCGCCTTTATCTGGGCTTTACTGATGGCTCTCTTGAAATTCAAGCAGTTAAGCCAGATGGGAAAAAGGCGATGGATGCAAAGGCTTTTGCAGCTGGGATCCAAGGAATAAAACAGGGTGGCATTGTATGGAATGGCCTTCACGATGACTAAGCGCGTTCGATCTTCAAAAAAACAGGTTAGGTGTCGTGTTACTCCTGCCCGAAAACTTGCGTTTGAGGTTTTGGAAGAAATCCGCCTTCGTCATGGGTACTTGGAGCAAGCATGGAAACTTCATGCAAAAAGAGTTTCACTGCCTCCTTCTGAAAAAGCCTTTGCCAGGCTTTTGGCAACTGAAGTAGTTTCTCGCAAAGGCAGTCTTGATTTGCTTATCAATAGGGTGCTCACGAGTCCTGATGATATTAATGATGATGTAAGAAATGCTCTGAGAATTTCTTTTGCAGAACTATTCTATCTTCGCAAACCTGCTCATGTGGTTACCCATGAGGGTGTAGAGCTGGTGCGCAGTTTTGCTCCGAAGGCTGCTGGTGTTGCGAATTTTGCCCTCAGGCGTGCCTGCGAACAGCGCGACTTGTTTCCTTTTGGTGATATACAAAGCGATTGTGGGGCTGCTAGTTTATATTTTGGTTTTCCTGAGTGGCTTGCTTGCACGTTAAAGGAGCAGTTTGGCTGGCCTTGCGCGCTGAGATTTATGGAGCAATCAAATTATTCTGCACCGTTATTTTTCATTGTGAATCAAGCGCGAGCAAATGGCCCGCAGACTCTTAAAGCACTGGTGAACCAAGGGGTTAAAATTGCTCCGGTTAGCCGTATCCAACAACAAACTTACGGCTTTTCCTGTTTTTTTTTTGCTTCAAGAAGCGATGTAGGTCATGAATTTGTTCACGATCTTTTAAGAAAAGGATCACTTGTTGTAAGTGATGGAGCAGCGCAGATTGTGGCAAGTAAAGCGGTGCCAGATTCTTATCCCGAGCGTTTTTTAGAGATTGGTGCCGGTAGGGGAACCAAATCGATCTTGCTCCAAAATGTTGCTCTTGCTCGCTTTGGGAAGCAGTTAGTTCTTGATACCCTTGACGTGGATCAAAGACGTACCAAAGAACGTATAGCTCGTCTTAAACAGGCTGATATCTTTCAGCGTGAAGCGTTTTGTCAGGACGGTTGTGATCTTTCTCGCTTTGAAGATGAAACCTATGACGCGATATTTATTGACGCTCCCTGTACAGGGGTTGGCACACTACGTCGACATAGCGATATACGCTGGCGCGTGACACCAAAAGATAGTGCATCCATGGCGCAAACTGGTCTTTCGATGCTCACGCAAGCAGCTCGGTTAGTAAAGCCAGGTGGAAGATTAACCTATGCGACTTGTACGCTTTTTCATCAAGAAAACGAAATTGTCATACAGGAATTTCTTAAAACCGAACAGGGATCTTTATTTCGTGTTGCCTATCAAAAACTGATCGATGATCTTTTACAGGAAGATCAAACAGCTCCCTTATTTGATACTCATTTTGTTTGTGTGCTGCAAAAAGCAGTTTCATAGCCTCTTGCTCATATTTTACTAGACCCCGTTTGATCAAGGTTTTATAATCAAGAAAACCTTTAATGGCGGTACAGAGAGACCGATAAGGTGCAAACATATTGCTTGGTTTTATCTTGGTTTTAAGAAGCAAGATAAAAATGTTCAAGCCAGATTGATTGCCCCTCTCTGTCCTGGGGCTTTTTTCGTATCAGGGCAGGGTATCAAAAAAGCGTATGGTAGGCTAATCTTGCCAAGGGATGTTCTAAGCGCATTCTGCTTTTTTGAGAGCGGCTTTGTCTGTACGCACGTTAGTTTGGAAAGGAGCGTGCATGCAAGACAACGGATTTGAAGAATCTATCGTTATGGAAGAGTCTGAGATTGATCGTACTCTTACTCGAATGGCGCATCAGATTCTTGAACAAAACAAAGGATGTCAAAATCTTGCGATAGTTGGCATCGTTACAAGAGGAGATGCTCTCGCTCGAAGAATTGCTCGCCTTATTGAAGATATTGAAGGAACAAAGCTTCCGGTTGGTTCGCTCGATATCAGTTTTTATCGCGATGATTCCATCATGAATCTTTCCCCTGTTGTTCAAGGTACTGAAATCTTTTTCCCGGTAGATGGCAAGACCATCATTTTGGTGGATGATGTGCTCTATACCGGACGTACTATTCGCGCTGCCCTTGATGCATTGATGGACTTGGGAAGGCCTGCGCGTATTCAGCTTGCGACTCTTATTGATCGAGGCCATAGGGAACTTCCTATTAGGGCTGACTTTGTGGGAAAAAACGTTCCTTCCGCTTCAAACGAAAGTGTGCGTTTGTATCTCAAAGAAATCGATGGTCAATCAAGTGTTCGCATTAAACGATTAGAGCCAGGCCAACATGTCGGTTCAGCTCCAGTGAAGGGAGCGTAAAGCTATGTTTAACCACAAACATCTTTTGTCCAT
>USIG01000143.1 GCA_900554685.1 uncultured Cryptobacterium sp. | reverse complement strand
ATAAGCCAACGACGACCCAAAATTTGATAGCCGCCACAAATAGCTAGAAGGGCTCCGTCATCTTCTATATAGTCTCGCAGCTCGTCTTTCATGGCGAACAGTACTTCTGAGGCAAGTTTCTGTTCTCTGTCAGGTCCACCACCTAACATGACAATATCCGCCTGATCAAGATGAGCTTGTTGGCCATAGTGGACCGCCTTCACCTCGACCGGAATGCCTCGCCATGCGCAACGCTGTGCCAGAACACGGACGTTTCCGCCATCACCATAGAGATTCAAAAGATCGGGGAAAAGATGCACGATGCGCAAAGGGCGTGTAGCAAGCGCTTCCACCCCTTCTTGCACCACAAGTTCATGACGTTTACGAACGGGCTCGAAGGTGCCTTCTGCTACTTTTTCTACCTCACCTTTATCGGCGCGAGCCATAAGGGAATCGCGCACCGCAGGAAGCGACGTGTAATTAGCGATGGCATACATATTCCAGTCAGCCGGCATCGACAAGGCTTCGTTCACCATTTCGTCAACACTATTAATAGTCTTAGCCTCAATTCCTGCGTATCGGAGACGAAGCTGCAAATCGTTTTTGCGAATACCACCCGCATAAACAAGAACGTCTTCTTGTTCGGCAAGCTCTTCAAAATCGCAATCCCAAATCCACGAAATATCATGTCCGTCGGCTTCATTGTCGTTAATGAAAAACGCTGCAACCTTTTTGCCTTCAGCCTGCGTAATAAGCTTCATGTTCTGATTGAAGCCTGTAGGGTTCTTGGCCAGATTTAACAAAACAGGGCGTCCCTGGATGGTAAGCGATTGCAAACGGCCGTTTTGGGGATCGAACAGATCTACCGCTTGCTGAAAAACTTCATCACGTACCCCTGCAAAATGCGAAGCTAGCCAGGCAGCCATTACGTTGTAGATCATATACACACCCGCACGCTGAGCATGCAAAGAAACATGAGAGCCACTCGCTGCTTCTTCAACCTCAAAAGAAATGTCATTGCCAAACACCACGTGCTTTGCCGCAAAGTCCAACTCTGGACGCGAAAAGCCACAATGGGGACACGAATATGTTCCCAACTGCCCATATTGGCGATACTCATAGGTAAACATCGCCGAACAACGCTGACACATTTGAGCATCGCTTACCATGTTTTGCTGCTGATGGAGGTCTTCCCCTACCCCAAAAGCAATAGACTTATTGGAAACACGCAACGCAACCATTGCGCACAGCGGATCGTCGGCGTTGTAAAGCAATACCGTATCGGGAGATTCACTGAGCGCTTGTACAATTGCATCTTGTACGCGATCAATTTCGCCACAACGATCAAGCTGGTCGCGGAAAAGATTCAGCAACAAGACATAGCTTGCTTGGACTTGAGGCAACGTGTGCGCCAGCCACAACTCATCCGATTCAAATACACCCCACTGAACACTTCCCTTTGTCTGAAGAAGCGTGGTAGCAACCCCATACGCAAGATTTGCCCCAGTGCGGTTGCAAGCAACTGTTTTACCCTGCCGTTCAAGAGCATCGGCAATCATATTGGTTATGGTTGTTTTACCGTTGGTTCCCACAACAACAATGGAACCTTCCGTAATCTTACCCATGGATTCAGAGATAATTTGAGGATCAAGTTTGAGCGCAATTTTCCCCGGCATATTCGCAGCTGGTCGTCTTGCAATATGACGCAAACCCCAGGTACTTGCCGAACTTGCCGAACGCGCCAATAACTTACGTATGCTCATAGCATTCCTCTCTTTGCTACCTGTAGCGAACGCATCCCAAAATAATACGGCACTCTATACCGGTATGGCCGCTGGTCTGTCTATATCGTATAAAAAACCTGCAATTCATGAAGTTCTCGTACATTCGCTTACGCACAGCCCCACCCTTTATAGGGACATATAACTTTAAACATATCGATAAAGACTTTTAAACGAAATCAGCAGATACACATTTTTTTATTTTTGTGGGTAATACGAAGAGAGCATCTCGTAACAAAACTGCCTGAATTATTAAGCGTAAGGTCATTATTCCAACATCCTAATTAATATGTCTAATTTATAGGTTCTATCCACAAAGTCTATAGGCTGAGCCTTTAGTTTCAGCCCGTACTTTCTATAGGAGGCGCACACCTTGATGAGCCTATTCGCGCTATACTTTCATCGAATACGCGGAGGGGATACGTGTGCGTATTCGCAGAATAAGGCGGAAAACCCTTAAAAGGAAATTCCGAAAATTTGACAAGAATTCTCGTACATTCTTGTCGTATGAAGTGAGGATTTATGATTACCGACCTAAAAGTGAACGAACAGAACAAAAAGGAGTATTACGAAAAGGGATACTGGACTGAACAAACTCTGTTCGATGTATGGAAAGACCGTGTATCTAAGTTCCCCGACGATGAATATGTAAGCGATAACTTAGGCGTTCGCTTCACTTATGCAGAAATTGATGACAAAGCCAGCCGCCTTGCCGCTTGGCTTAAAAGCGTTGGTGTAAAAAATGGCGATGTGGTGAGCTATCAAATGCCCCCTTGGTCAGAATTTTGCATCCTCTATGTTGCGTGCTTGAAAGTTGGCGCAGTAAGCCATCCCCTTCCTGTTACCTTCAACGGCGAGGATCTGGTTTACTCTATGAACCTCGTTGAGTCGAAGGCTTTTATCTGCCCTACCTTCCATCATAAGACCAACTTCGAGGATCAATTCCTTGCCGTCAAAGATGAAATTACCAGCTTGCTCGACGGCGCTTTCTGCGTTCATGACAAAACTGTCGAATCCCACGGAACGATTACCTTAAACGAAATCTTTGAAACGTTTGAGCCACTTACCGAAGCACCCGAGAGCACCTCAGATGAAGTTGTTCTCATTCTTTCCACCTCCGGCACGACCGGTCGTCCAAAAGCGGTACTGATCTCTCACAACGCCTTGATTTTCTCTGAAAAGACCTTCATCAAGTCGCTGCATTTAACCAGGCAGGACGTCATGTTCATGCCTGCTCCTCTCAACCACGCCACAGGCTTTAATCATGGCCTTATTACTCCTCTTTTATTGGGAGGACGCGTGGTACTCCAGCAGGAATTCCATCCTGAGGAGTCCATCGAAATCATGAACAAAGAAGGCGTTACCTGGTCTATGGGCGCAACGCCTTTCATTTACGACATGCTCAATGTTATAGAAAAGAAGGGTCTTTCCTTTAAGACCTTAAAGCTTTATGTATGCGGCGGTGCCCCCGTTCCTGGAACGATGGTTCATCGCGCCGATAAACATGGTTTGAAACTTTGCGAATGTTACGGTTCCACCGAAAGCTGCCCCCATCTGCTTGTCCCACCCGAGGACTGCCTTGAATGGAATGGCAATTGGTCCGGCATCCCCTGTGAAGGCATCGAAGTTAAAGTTGTCGATGAAAAGGGCAACGAAGTACCTCATGGCACCCAGGGCGAAGAGGTTTCTCGTGGACCTCATATGTTTAGCGGCTATCTCAAAAATCCCGAAGCAACCGCCAAAGATCTGAGCGAAGACGGCTGGTTCTTCTCCGGCGACCTCTGCATCCAAGACGACCAGGGTCGTGTAAAGATTAACGGTCGTAAAAAGGAAATTCTCATTCGTGGCGGCATCAACATCTCCGCAAACGAAGTAGACAACAATCTTACTGGCTGCCCTGGCGTTGGTTCTCATGCAACTATTGGTTTGCCCGATGAACGCTTAGGCGAGCGCATTTGTACGTTTATCGTACAAAAAGGCGATGTCACTCCAACGCTTGAATCAATTGCGGATTACCTTGATTCCATTGGAGTTGCAAAGCGTCTGCGCCCTGAACATATCGAATTCATCGACGAGATCCCTATGACCGAATCCGGCAAAGTTAAGCGTCATCAGCTTGCCGATGAGCTTGATCGCCGCTTAAAGGAGCGAGCTCAGGCAAGCGACTAATCTTTTGGTCATTACTTTTGCAAAACTGCCGTTACTTTTTTATAAA
>USIG01000142.1 GCA_900554685.1 uncultured Cryptobacterium sp. | reverse complement strand
CGGATTTCGGTCAACTGTGACATACCTCTCCTCTCGCTAAGAAATTGCTTTAAACAAGCTCCTTCATTCTATCGACCCCCAGATTTGAACCTGTGTGGGTTTCCAAGGTTGACCAAAATGGGTCGGTAGACGGAATCCGCTCAAGTTCATCGGTAGAGTTACCGTGGTGAACGGCTCGCTTAAGAAAGAGGATTCTGGATTACAGTTTTAACTTGACTCAAACATTGATGGCGCAGCAAAAGCCTGCCAGGTTGTCTCAGAACGACTTATGTCCAGAATTGAATCATTTCGATGATGTCTTGATACGCCCAGTCATATATATCGGAATACCACCCTGTTTCTGGGGCCAAGCAAACCAATGTTACATAGAGAATACTGAGCGCAACAGCAACTTGAATACCCCGCAAGTAGAGCGTGTGTGATTTTTCAAGGAACAACTTACCTTCTGCCGTCTTTGCATGAGCAGAAAGGGCATCGTTTGCAACAAAAGCAAGAAGCACAGCGGGTATAAGAAACAAAGTGGTGTAATCCGCGGTATAGCGCTGTAGTATTCCAGCCATCTGCGCATCCATACATGCCACGACTACGCCAGAAATAAGCATGGTAATAACCACGCCTGCAATGGTGTTAGTTGAGCGAACTTTGAAACGATATTTCAAGATTGGCTTTGCGAAAGCCAAGATCCACAAAATAGGCAAGCAGACAAGAATGCCGCCAAATGTTACTTCTTTAATGGTCTGGCCTAAATACGTAGTGTCGAAAGTTGTGGGCTGAATCCAAGGAAACACCCCTGTTGTTGTAGGGGTCTGTAAGAAGTATGCGAAAAGTGCAGGTAAAAAGCGTCCGGGATTCGTGCCGCGCTGAGTCATATCGTTTACGGTTAGGTTATAGTTCGCTCCAAAGTCAAAAAACGAACCAAAACGTGCACGGTTATATAGCATTATTCCCACTGCAACAATGAAATAGGGTGCAAGCAGGCAGATAAACTCTCGTACTCCCTTTGGAGTAAAGAGATGTTTTTCAGTAATAAATTTGCGCCAGAACAAAGGGAATGCCAAAAGCGAAAAAACAATAAACTGCGGACGGCATGCAACGACAAGAGCCATACATAAAGAGCCTACCAAATACCACACCTGCGCCTTTTGCGATGAACGCCCGTGAAGCCAGCAGTACAAGCCCCATACCGTCAACGCAAGAGCTAGAGCAATCGGCAACGAATAGAATGTGGGGAATTTTGCCAAATAGAGCATCCCCGAACACCCTACCAGTGGAATTTGCAACAACAGGAAAAGTCCCAGACTTACGCGCTTGAAGTGATAACGTGCAAACCTATCCATAAGTGCGGTTATACCAAGAATGAAAGCGATACAAGCAATAAGCACCCCTATAGCAGTAGGGAAGCTTGTTCCTGTTATAAGGTAGAACGGCAAATAGAACAAAAGGACCGGAAGAACGCCGAAGTACACATAGTAGTGCCCATCATAATAGGCGACGTCAAACAAATAGGCTTCACCTGTTTGCTTTTGCAGTTCATCACGAGCTCCCTTATCGTAAGGGTTTTCCATATCCTGTAGCCACTGAGGGGGCTCTTCTTCAAGATACAGCTGACCATGAGCTATGGCTTTAGCAAGTTCGGCATATTGTTGAGCGTTTTCGCCGCCCACTTCATAGGTGTTAACGATGCTGTGCCCATCCCAAGAACCCGAATTATACTGAGCTGTCGCAATGCCAACCTGATTTGACCCAAAGAGCAAATACGCTGTTAAAACAAACACTTCGAAAGCGGTCGCCGCAACGATACAGGCACGGCTGAATCGCGGATGTTCCTTTATCTTGCAGCGATAAATGCTTGATTTTGGTCTAAAGACATAAACGAAAAGCAGAATGACAAAAGCTACAAAGAAACGAAGAGTGTTAAATGCAAAGGGTTGCGGATCGTTAATCACTATAGCATTGAGGATCAGAGGATACGTTGCGTCTTCATTTACTATCTCTATTCGCAAATCCTGAATAAGACCAGAACTCTGTAAATAAAGATACTGGCTTTCTTCACTGAAAGTCGACACCTCTACCTCTGGGACACCGAACGTATATTCGGTGGTATTGAAATATGTTTCATGAGCCGAATCGGTAAAGCTTATCTGAATCGTGAGATTCTGTGCTGCCTGAGAATTATCAAAATCAAGATGAATATTATGAATTTCCTTATTGAGATTATGAAACTCCAGAACATTAGACGTAGCCGTTAGGCGAACTGGCTCGTTTTGAGCAAAAGCGTCCTTCGTTACCTCGTCTGGATCAGCAAGATCCAAGCCCGACTGGTCAGTAAGATTTACCGGCTCATAGCTAGAGGAAATGAAGAAGTTCATATTGAACAAAAACACTTCAAGAACAAGTGCAATAACAAAGATAATACCTACGCGAATAGCAGCATGCTTAATATCATGCGAATGCGCTCGCGCAAGCTCGATGCCTTCATCTGTCACTTCTTCAATCGGTCTCATAGCCCCTTATTGTATCAATTCGCTAAGCCATACCTGATGACTAAACAGCTTTTACAAGACTAATCTGATTAAAATTGCAGGTTTTGCTTCTGCACGTTTTATTCCCTTCAAGATTGACTAAAAATGCCCAGCCTTTAACCGCTATAGCCAACCGACTTCAAAATGAATATAAGCCCAAGACAAAACAAAACCCTCAGCCCTAACGAGCCGAGGGTTTCATGCTATATATCAGTTTAGATTTACCGCTAATCGGTATAGCTCATAAACTATGTTGCTTTTTAAAGATCCAAAGCCTCAACAATGGAAGCAAGAACTGCTTCTGGATCACGATCGCCGTCGATCTCAATCAAAAGATCGCATCCACGATAGTAATCAATCAAAGGAGCAGTAGAGTTTTCGTATACATCGAGACGATTGCGAACGGTTGCCTCGTTGTCGTCATCACGCTGATACATTTCGCCACCGCACTTTGGGCACTTTGCGTCTTTATCAGAGCCAATGTAGCCACAATCACGGCACATACGACGAGAAGTAAGGCGCTTGATGATAACTTCTTTGTCAACGTCAACCAAAAGAGCAGCATCCAAAGGACGATCCAAAGAAGCAAGCTCAGAATCAAGTGCTACTGCTTGGGTTGAAGTACGAGGGAAGCCATCCAAAATGAAGCCAGCCTTCGTGTCTTCATCCTGCAAGCGCTCCTTAACTAAGCCAATTACTACTTCATCAGGAACCAAATCGCCTGCATCCATAAACTTCTTTGCCTCAAGACCCAAAGGGGTTTGATTCTTTACAGCGGCACGAAGCATGTCGCCCGTAGAAATGTGAGCATATCCATACTTTTCAACAAGCTTTGCAGCCTGGGTTCCCTTACCAGCGCCAGGAGCGCCCAGTAATACGATATTCATACATGATCCTTTCTAGCGGATTTAAATAAAATCGCTTCGTCTATTGTAGCAAAGGCAAAAGTTATATCGCATATTACATTGATATTATGCTTTTGAAAGATTTTCTAAGGTCTCACCCGTCAGACGATAGGTAGTCCAACCATCCATAGGAACCGCACCTAAGGATTTATAAAAAGCGATGCTCGGTTCATTCCAATCAAGGCATTCCCACTCAAGCCTACCGCATCCTCTCTCAACAGTTATTTGAGAAAGTTTTATCAGTAACGCTTTGCCATACCCTTTTCCACGATACTCAGGCTTTACAAAAAGATCCTCAAGATGGATTCCCGACCTTCCGAGAAACGTTGAAAAGTTATGGAAGAACAGAGCAAAACCAACCTCTTCACCATTCGCTACCGCAAAGATAACTTCTGCTTTCTGTTTGTCGAAAATCCATTCTTCAAGGAGCTCTGGGGTTGCTACTACTTCATCTTCCATTTTTTCGTACTCAGCAAGCGCTTTAATGAATTCAAGGATAACCTCAACATCTTCTCGACCGGCAAATCGAAAGGTAACGTCTGTGCCCATTGAA
>USIG01000141.1 GCA_900554685.1 uncultured Cryptobacterium sp. | reverse complement strand
CGCAGAACGTAATACCTGCCAGCAACCACATGATCTTCATGTGGAAACCAGAGATAGGCATACGGTCAAGACGTGCCGCGATACCGTGGAATGACTTTTGAGCATCAGAAGCCATGCGTTTCCCTTCCTTTCTTTCAATCGATTTCCCTTGCGCATTTCCCGCAATTCACTTTATGAAAACCGTCTTGTAAACCCCTGCGCGTAGGTTGTAATGGCACCGCGATCCTCAGCGATACCATGCCAAACCCACAAACTTCAAGGTGCTCTATAGTGCAAGCCACCCATTGAAGCATTCAGGAGGTTTACCCGATTTCTATAGAACGGGAAAAACGCACTCCTCTTTCTCTCCTGCAACATAAAACGACACAGTCTAAGCAATGCATGCCACGTTTCTTATTTGCGCCATGCACCCTTTAGAACTTGTTCATTTTTTTGGGGATGTTGCGGAATTCATTTTCGAGCTATGCGAAATTCATTTCCAATAGCGATGTAAAGTTCTTTTCAAAAAGTTATTGCGATTTGCTATAGTCCCAGATAAACCACTATTTTTTACTACTTATATTTAGAAAATTTATAGAATTACGCAATTTTTATAAGTTTCAATTTATCTCTGAACTGGCTTTTTAAGAGTGAGAGCTATTTGCTGCATTTATGTAAAGAGCAAAAGAGTGCCTTAACAAATTTTCTTCATTTACCTATTTTGTGAAATTTGTCCATCAATTCATAGCAAGAAACTATCAATTGAAGCTGAACATGTTCACGCCGTTTTAAAGATCCCGACCTTTTTCGGCAGCATTAGGAAAACGGTATGAACTCATGCACTGAATGAAATCTTCTACGATTTTAGGATGTGATTCTTTCCTACTTGCCAGATACACTTTGTGAAAATCGTAGGGCAAATCACGTATAGGAAGGCATACTACATCTTCGAAAGCATTAACCAAAAACGAATAACAGAATAGCGCCATCTTGCTTGCCTCCGATGAAACCATTGCGCTCATGGTGATTTCGTCATCGTATTCTCGAACCAGATGCAGATTATCGCAGGGCAGGTTTTCCTTGAGAGATCGCAAAGTAGGCGATGTTACCGAATACGTAAGAAGCTCGTAAGAAGTGAGCATGTTCAAAGAAACAGAGGAATGTTTTGCGAGAGGATTGCTTTTATTTACGCAAAGCACTAACGGTTGAGACCAGACAAGGGTATAGCTTAGATCGTCCCAATCATCGGTTTTCGCCGCAAACGCCACGTCAAGTTCGCCTTTACGAAGACGAGATATCAGTTCAACCGAATACGCCTGGTCGATGACGATCTTTGGAGGATTTTCCTGCTGTTCGGTAAATGCCTGCATTGCTTGAGACCAAAAATATCCTTGCATAGCATAGATGGTACCCACATGAATTTCGGAATTGATTTCCCCTTGGGTTTCATAGGCAAGGCGCAAACCCGTATCAACATTATTTACTGCAAGTTCGGTATATTCGTGCAATATAGACCCCGCAGCGGTTAACTCCACATGAGAACTGCCTGCACTTCGCTTAAAAAGCTGAAGGCCTAATTCCTTTTCTAGTTGGCGAATAGCAGCCGAAAGGGTTGGCTGGGCAATAAAAAGGTCCTTTGCCGCTTTGGTGTAACTTAACACCTTGGCTAGCTGATTGAAGTAACGCAAGTATTCCAATCTCACGAATGCCTCACCTCTCCTTATGACCTCTTTGCCCAGCCTATATGAGGAGTCCCTCTCCTATCTTTTGCTTTTATACTCTACCAAATATGCATTTTTGAAAACGGTGGATATTTCTTGAGAGGTGCCCGAGTGTTTGGGTGTTGTCTAGCTTTGGCATACCCCAAGCTGCCATTAAATCACCATTATTTGGTGCGGCCCCAACCTGCCCTATTTGGTGCTATCTAAGCTGCCGCAAGCTGATGTTTCTAGCTTTGGAGATATACCGCGTTGCCTGTTTCCGCCGATTCAAACACTCCATTTACGATCTTTAGAGTACGCAATCCTTCTTCTCCCGAACAGCGTGGTGTGGTCTCGCGTCCCAAACAGAGATCAATAAAGTGCTCCAGCTCAGCTTTCAGGGGAATATTTAGCTCGACATCGAAATGTTCATGCTTTAGCTCATGAGTCCACCCGAAGGCGTCATCGTCGTAGTAGTACAGATCCATATTAGGAAAGCCAAAAGATCCCTTGGTGCCAAACACCTGCATACTGTTTTCTCCTGGCGACATAACAAACAGTTCATTTTCGTCTGCCGCTAAATCATAGTTCCAAGGGCTAGGCGTTCCATCGCACACTACATAGGTCGCCGTAACACCATTTTCGTATTCAATTAAAACAGAAGCGGAATCTTCGGCCTCGTTTTCTCGAATAGTGTTTCGCGTAGCGGCGTATACCTTTACAGGACTTTTACCAATAACAAAATTGAGATCATCGAAATCGTGAATAGCATTGATAAGAAGTGGTCCACCTACTCCCTTGGTGACATACCATTCCCGATCAAAACAGTCTTCATCTTTGGCGATACAATATCTCGACTGGATTGCTACGATTTTACCCAAACGACCCGAATCAATAATGTCTCGCAAGAACTGATACTTACTCGAAGAACGACGATGATGCCCAATAAGAAGTGTTACCCCTGCATCCTCACAGAGTTTAATGACATGTTTTCCTTCTTCAACCGTATTGGCGATAGGCTTTTCGAGCAGAATATGCTTCACTCCTGCATCAATGGCTCGCTCTACCGCTTCCACATGAAGCGTATTGGGAAGAGCAATATAGACGGCATCGAGCGAGATTTGCTTAAATAAAAGCGTGTAGTCGCTAAATATAGGTACATCGAGCTCATTGGCAATCTTGATATCGGCATCTCCAAAACCAGCAACTGCCGCTAGTTCAACTTCAGGATTTTCTTTTGCAAAACGTGCAATCTTTGATCCGTGATTCAGGCCCAATACCGCAAACTTTACTGCCCCCATGAAAACTCCTCCTTAGTATGCATTTCCACAAGCACCACGATTTCTGATCTCGATCTCGTGGCGTCTTTTGTAATCTCCCCTACAGCTTTGATTATCAAAGCGCTTGTTTGGTTTTTCCAATAGAGGGATTAGACGTTTAAGAAAAGCAATAGGAGTTTCGTATATTTGCACGTCGCATGCCTTTTCTAAAAAGCAAATCTTCACTTTTACCCCTTCAAATGGCGGGTAGGGCAGAGCGGGTAGGGCAGATTTTGTTTCGCATGTTTGCACATCCTCAACGGGGTTGGAGGCCCAAACATAAAAAGCGTCGCCCCTTAAAGGAGCGACGCTTTATGAAAATCACAATACGCCGAGTTATTTCGTTGCGATCTTACATATTGGTGAATGCAAAGTTCTCAGGATGAGCCTTTACTTCTTCGCGCAGTTTAGGATTCATCTTGCGAACACCACGACGTGCATCCTCAGTCTGAGAAGCGAGAACCTGGTTACGGTTTTCCATCTTGATCTGAGCCTCGAAGGAGTTGTCGAGAGAGCACTGCAAGGATTCCTTGGTAAGACGAAGGCCAAGAGGAGCAGAATTCTTAACCATTGCTTCTGCCATCTTAACAGCTTCTTCTACAACATCCTCATCAGCAACAACCTTGTTAGCAAAGCCCCACTCAAGCAGCTCTTCAGCGCCGATGCGACGAGCAGTCATCAAAGCCTCAGCAGCGCGAGCATAGCCAACGATGCGAGGAAGATAGTAAGAACCAGACATGTCAGTACCGGTAAGACCGATGTTGAGATATCCTGCCTGCATCTTGAAGGATTCGCCGCAAACGCGCAAATCGCAAGCGCAAGCCAAAGAGAGGCCGCCGCCAATTGCATGACCCTTCAAAGCACCAATGATTGGCTGCATAGCATTGCGCATATTTACAGCCTGGTCAGAGCAGATAGTCTGCATAATGCAGTGATCACGCTGAGCACGACCCATATCCTCAGGAGGCTCATAGTTAAGTTCGTTCAGGTTAAAACCAGCGCAGAAAGACTTGCCTTCGCCGGTAAGAACGATTACGCGGCATTCTGG
>USIG01000140.1 GCA_900554685.1 uncultured Cryptobacterium sp. | reverse complement strand
TTATGAGGGTCAGGCCAACTATTGCCTCTTGACAAAGTCCTGCTCATATTAAAATGGCGCCTGGCTTACAACCAAGCGCCAACTGTTTTAAGAGATTCGCTCGTAAAGATTTGCTTCAAATCCTCAACTCGAAAGAATCGCCTCAAGTTTTAACGTACCCCAAGCTTTAACGCACCTTCTTCAGGCACTACAAACCTCAAGGGCTCCTCATGAATCAGTACGGATCAGCACGAATCAGGACGAATCAATGCGAATCAGTGCGGGTCAGATTATGAATCAGACCCGAGTGTTACCTCTGCGGTATTTTCCTGTCCATCGCGAACATAGGTAACGGTAACCGTATCGCCCACATTATGAGAACGAACCGCTAGAACAAGATCGGAAGATGAGGTGATGTCAGTGTCTCCTAACTTGGTAACAATATCGCCCTCCTTAAGTCCTGCTTGTGCTGCGCTAGAACCAGAATTTACCTGAGAAATATACGCACCGGAATCAGCATCGAGACCATAGCGCTGAGCTAATTGGCTGGTTACCGTTGTAGCAGAAACGCCAAGCTGAGCATGAGAAGGCTGCTTGCCATCAATAATCTGCTGTGCGATGTTAATTGCATAATCGACAGGAATTGCAAAACCTACGCCAGAGCTTGATCCAGAAGAGGAAGCAATCAAAGTGTTAACGCCGATAAGCTTTCCATCTTTATCAACTAACGCACCACCGGAATTACCAGGATTGATAGCAGCGTCGGTCTGAATCATGTTGGTATAAACCGCGCTGGATGTATCGCTGTTCAGTTCCGCAGTTGTACGGCTTGTTGCCGAAACAATACCAGTTGATACTGACTGCTGCAAACCATAGGGGCTGCCCAACGCCATTACCCATTCGCCAACAGTCAAATCTGCCGAAGAGCCAATTTCGATAGCCGTGAGATTATCGGCATCGATCTTTAATACCGCAAGGTCGCTTGAAGGGTCGGTGCCCACAACCTGCGCTTCATATTCGCCACCATCAGCTGTTACCTGAAGACGATCAGCATTTTCGATTACGTGATAGTTGGTCAGAATATAGCCATCGGAAGAAATAATAATGCCTGAACCAAGAGATGATTCAGTGTACTCATCATCCGATTGAGCAACCATACCCATTAAACCTTGCGAAGAAGTTTGAGTATACACATCGATGTTTACTACCGAAGGAAGGCATTTCTGAGAAACCGCCTCTGGCAAGGTGGTATCGTCCCCGTTGACGGTTATGGAACCACCGCTACCGCCAAGTACCGTAGAAGACCCTCCAGGCTGCACCACGGTATAAACTCCCAATGCAATAACGCAGGCAAGCAACGCTCCGCAAAATGCGGTCAAAAATGTTTTCCAAGAAAAGGAATGCTTGGCATGCTGCTTGCCTGAAGACATTGGTTGGGTTGGTTGAGGTTGTTGTGTATAAGACGCATCAGATGACGGAGCAGTTTGATACGTCGTTGAATCGTTTTGCGTCTGTGGCTGCCCTGAATAAGAAGCCTGCTGTCCAGTTTGCTGACCCTGTGAAGAGAATTGATTCTCGGGTGGAACAGGAGGCTGAGGACCACCTTGTTGATAGGTCATATCTTCTCCTTTTTCTAAAACACTCGAACACTTTTTACCAAAGCGCCTCTTTTGTCACTCTCAGATTACAAACAAAAAATGCCCTCAAAGCTCCTGCATGTTCGTTTGTAATCTTTCCGAAACCATATCAACAAATTCAAAAGATCAATCCACAAAAAATGCCCCACGTAGAGTAACAAGACTCTTCGTGGGGCAAAAGTCACTTGAAAGAAACGTACTATTCAGCAGTATCAGAATCAGAAGAGGTATTAGAATCCGAGGTGCTATCAGTATTGTCGGTTGTATCGGTATTCTCAGTATCGCCCGAAGTATCTCCCGAGGTTTCGTCCGATGAATCGTTGGAAGTATTTTGAGCCGCAGGAATTACCGACAAACTTGAAATATCAACATGTCCGCCAAGCCACTTACCCTCAATAACCTCTACAACACCACCGGAAACCAAAGAGTTAAGAGCATCGCTTACCGCCTGTTGCAGTTCGGTATTAGCAGATGCTACGGCAATAGTGCGTGGTGTTGCAGACTGAAGAAGCGCAATAGGATATGCCTCAATGCCTGAAGTATGAATAACGTATTGACCGATGGTGCTTTCAGCGGCAACGTAATTGACCGATCCGGTGCTCAGCATCTCAAAAGCAGCATTGGGATCCCCCGCGTTTTCAAGACAGGATTCTCCGTAGTGATCAGTTACTTCCCAAGCACTCATAGAAGAAGACTGCGCTGCTACCTTAAACGAACCTGCTGCTGTTGGAGCCTGTGCGTCTTCAGTTAAAGAAAACAAAGCAATACCTGAGTTCATATAGTCATCCGACATCCAATAAGCTGCATTTGCCTCTTCAACACCCATAACAATATCAACGTTTTCACGTTCAAAAGCGGTATCCGTCGCAGTTCCCACGTCAACCAATTCCAGCTTCAAGCCCAATTCGTCAGCTAATGCAGCTGCGATATCAACATCGATACCAACAATGGTGCCGTTAGATTGTGCTGCATAAGGAGGGTTGGAAGCATTAATACCAACCCGCAAAGTGCCTGCCGTATTAAGGGCAGAATTATTAACCGACTGCTCCTTTAACTGAGGAGTGTAATTGCTTGAAGAGCAGCCTGCTAATGGCAGTGCCAAACAAAGCGCAACCACCAAGCTGAGCACAAGAACTGATGCGCGTTTCATCTAAGACGATCCCTTCTTTTTCTGTTCTTTCTAAACTTCCTTCAGCTGACCTGGTCTTTGCCCCCACACTCGCGCACTGGAACTAAGCCATATACGACATCGTTCTCTCGCTTGTGCAGCCCTATGCTGCATATCCCGCAAGCGGTGCGACTTACCCCTAGGATGCGCCATGATCGCTTCAGACAATTAATTTGTACCGATAGCTTACGTGGATCCTTTTGACCGCATCTGCCTTGGACTTGGAAAAACCGCAACCACAGACCTGAAAGAAGCATTCCTAGTCTACCAGATACGACATTGCTCCTGAAAAAAACGTACATTCTATTGAAAAATTCAACTTTTAGCTCAGGGAAGAGTTCCCTATGAGAAAGATTGTTCTTAAATCAGAGCAGCATGACCAGAAAATGTGCTTTTGAAAGTTGCTTTAAATAAGAAAGATGTGCACTTCTGTCATGCATGATAAAAGTACTTATCAAACGCCCAAGGAACTGAGCCGTCTATGAAGTTGCACTCACGTGGTTCTGCGCACTCTTTTGCCAAAGAAACTCTAACAAGTTCTCTGACTCTTCTTCGTGAAGCAGCACTTGAAACGCTCTGGCCCACCCGTTGCGTTATCTGCGATATGCCGGGAACCCTTCTGTGCCATCGCTGCCGTGTCAATCTTTCTTATCTAGATCAACTACGAGCTTGCCCGTACTGTGGTGCGGCAAATGGCATACATATCTGTACGGAATGCAACCATTTTATTCTTGATTGGAAACATCTTGAGCGCTTTGAGCTGGACGCTTGCGTAAGCGCAACGCAACTAACACCTCAGACTAAACGTATCATTACCTGTTACAAAGATCGCGGAGAGCAACGTCTCGCACCTCTTATCGCCCAATTTATGGCAGAGGTACTTCCCTATTCTTGGAAAAACAATGCTGTACTTGTTCCCATTCCTACCCGTCAGTCAGCCAAAAGAACACGCGGATTCGACCACCTGAGGCTTATAACCGACCATCTCCAAGAGCAATCGTTTCTTCCTGCCGTATTCGCGCTAGCGGTTAAAACGAGAAAAGACCAGCGCTTGCTTGGCGGTCAGGAAAGACTTACCAATATGAGCAACTCGTTTACCTTACACGCCGATGCGCGCAAAATGCTTCTGCCCTATCGAAGGATCATACTTGTTGATGACGTTATGACCACCGGCGCTACCCTTTTTGCCGCAGCGCGCATTCTGCGTTTGGCCAGTACCGCCTCAATTTGCGCTCTTACCTTTAGCCGCGCCTAGATGCGATCAGTATCCTTTGCATTTGCCTGAGCAAACTCCTGTACATC
>USIG01000139.1 GCA_900554685.1 uncultured Cryptobacterium sp. | reverse complement strand
TACGAAGCTCACTGGACGAAATTGCTAGGGCTTCAATTGTTAAAAATGAAATATCAATACCAGGAGCACTTGCCTTGATGGCAGCACGGCGCTCTTCCGAAAGCTCGTATCCCGGGCGATCAACTCCTACAAAACGCGCAAGACGGCCCATTTCATCGGAGTCTTTCCACTTCGAAACGCTTGCAATAGCATCCGCTCCTGCAATAAAAAACAACTCAACATTGTCAGGATAATGGGCGCGCAACGTACGCAGAGTATCAATGGTGTAGGTATCCCCTTCACGTTCCACCTCAATAGCACTCACGTCGAAAAAGGGATTATCGGCAATAGCGCCACGACACATTGCAAGGCGCTGCTCTCCTGAAGCAATTTTTTTGCCTCGTTTAAAAACAGGCTGTCCTGTCGGAATAAAAATAATCGCATGGAGCTTGAAGTCTTCGCGTACCTGTTCGGCACAGACCAAGTGCCCATTATGGATAGGGTCAAACGTGCCTCCCATAATGCCAATGCGACGAGGCGCACCATTGCGTCCCAACTTATCAAAACGCTCACAAATTACCGGTTCGGGAGCGTTGCGTGCTTTGCGAACCGCCTCTATAACATCAATTGCGCTCATCGCTTATGCTCTCACCTGACCATTGCCATCGATCAAATATTTTGAGCTCGTAAGGGCCTCAAGGGCAAAGGGACCACGAACATGAAGCTTTTGGGTGGAAATACCAATTTCTGCACCCAGGCCAAATTCTCCCCCGTCGGTAAAGCGGGTCGAAGCGTTTACGTAGACCGCTGCCGCATCGACAAGTTTTTGGAAGCGTTTGCCCACCTCCGGTGTGTTAGTCACGATGCATTCGGAGTGTCCCGTTCCATATCGATTGATGTGAGCGATAGCCTCATCAACTCCACCGTTTAAAACCTTCACGCTTATTTCAAGCCCCAGATACTCACGACCCCAATCATCTTCGGTTGCATCCACAAAATGATCCATCACACAGTGATCGCCATAGCGTTCATCGGCCTTCTGTGCGCATTCGCGGGTAATCTCGCATCCATGAATAGTCACGCCTGCCAAAGCAAGCTGATGCAACATTTCAGGCAAGAAATCACGCGCAATCGAGCTATCGACCAACAGCGACTCTTCGGCATTGCATACCCCTGGACGCTGCGTTTTTGCATTCATAACAATGGCGCGGGCCTGGTCAAAATCGCCGGTCTCGTGAACATACACATGACAGTTACCGGTGCCCGTTTCAATGACGGGTACCTTAGCATGTTCTACACAATGCTGAATCAAGCCAGCACCACCACGAGGAATTAAAACGTCCACGATACCGTGAAGAGATAAAAGCTCATCGGTCTCTGCGCGATCGGTTGATTGAATTGCAACGATACAATCCGCCGGAAAACCAACTTCTTCTATCGCAGTACGCAATACCTCGGCGATAGCATTGTTGGAATGAATAGCGAGCGATCCTCCACGAAGCACCGCGGCATTACCCGACTTGATGCAAATACCCGCTGCATCGGCTGTAACATTAGGACGGGCTTCATAGACCATTGCCACAACCCCTAAAGGTACCGAAACACGGCGCAGGTGCAACCCGTTATACAGCGTGCGCTCTTCCAAAATCCGATTGAGAGGATCGCGAAGATCCGCAAGCGCCTCAAGTGCTGCCGCCATAGATTCGATACGCTCTTCATTAAGCATCAGGCGATCAACCAGGGAATCTTTTGTATTCTTTGCTCGCGCAGCTTCATAATCTTGTCTGTTGACAGCAAGAATGCTTTCAGTATTGTTACGCAGAGCTGCTGCCATAGAAAAAAGAGCTTTGTTTCGCAGCTCGTTTGATGCCTGAGCAAGAAATGAAACCGTCTCTCGCGCCCTTAATGCTGCCTGTTGTGCTTCGCTCATTCGAACACCACCAATTCATCTCGATGGACTGCCGGTTTGGAGTTGAGGTGTTCCAGCAGTTCATTGCCCTTGAGTTCCTCTTGACTTCGTCCTCGCGCTAAACTCATTTCAGCACTGGAAGCGCCCGCACGGCCTCGCGCAAAAAGATACCCATCGGTGTCTTTGATATCCACGATATCCCCCGGAGCAAACTCTCCTTCAACTAAGACAATTCCTACTGGTAAAAGAGAAGAGCCCCTCTCCACTAAAGCACGCTTAGCTCCCTGATCAACCTCAATGACACCTTTAGCTGAATCGCCAAGCGCAATCCACAGCTTACGCGGAGTGATGTCATGGGGAACCTTTTGCGCCACAAACCGCGTGCCAATCGATTCGCCCGCAATTAAACGCGGAAGCGCGTGAGGAAGCCTTCCATGACAAATCACCATGGTAATTCCAGCAACCATCAGTACACGCGCCGCACGGATTTTCGTGATCATGCCACCGCTTCCAACCTTAGAAGTTGCTCCTCCTGCGGTTGCCATAAGCTCAGGCGTAATACGGGTGACCTCAGGCACCAGTGTTGCCTGAGGATCAAGTGCGGGATTGGCACTAAACAGCCCTTCAATATCGGAAAAAATAACACAAAGATCGGCTTGTACCAAACAAGAAACCAAAGCGGCAAGCGTATCGTTATCGCCAAAGCGAATCTGCTCAACTGATACCGTATCGTTTTCATTTATGATGGGCACCACATCGAAGTCCAGCAAACGCTCAAGGGTATCGCGCGCATGAAGGTAGGCATTGCGGTTGGCAGTACTATGGCGCGTGATCAACACGCAAGACGTCAAGATGTCGTAGCGCGAAAATGCTTCGGCATACGTTGCCATCAGTGCATTTTGTCCTACTGATGCAGCAGCCTGCAAAGAAGGCATATCACTTGGGCGCTTCGTGATGCCAAGCGCCTCAAGCCCGCAGGCAATGGCAGCACTTGACACAATCAAAGGGCTCCATCCCGCTTCACGCAGAGCATGTACCTGAGCCGCAAGTCCTTCAAAGTAGGTGCGATCAAGTTTTCCCTGCTTATCAACAAGCGTCGAAGAACCAATCTTTATGACTATGACCCGTTTGCCATTTCGCATGAGCTAAATATCCAATCCGCTGTATATATCATCCTCACGCATGCGTGCTGATTCGAACTCGAATTCGTATCCTAAGATGCGGATCTCATCACCATCGCGTGCTCCCGCATCTTCGAGTGCCTGATCAAGCTTTATGCGCTTAAAACGGTGCTGCAAGAAGGTGATTGCCTCATCGTTTTCCCAGTCGGTCTGAATAACCATTCTCTCAACCTGTTTACCCGTTACGCGGAAAACACCTTCGGATAGCTGGGTGATTTCAAAGCGTTTGTCGCGTTCATCGCGACGATGCTGCCAGATCTGATCGAAATGCTCTTTCCCCTCTTGGGCCAGACGCGCTTCTTCACGTAACTGCGCCACGCGAGAGCCACACACCCGCATTAAAACTTCTATGCCTTCACCGGTCACTGCGCTGGTACAGTAGAGCTTTGGATCAAGAGGGCTTTTTTCAAACTCATTACCACCCACGCGTGCAAGAGAGTCCTTGCGTACCTCTTGGGCCAAACGCTCAGCAGCCTCTTTGGCTCCAGGAGCATCGATCTTGTTACCTACCACAATGCAGGGGCGCTGTGCCAACTCAGGAGCATAGAGCTTTAATTCGTTGTTGATAATGCGATAGTCCTCTACCGGATCGCGGCCTTCATAGCCGCCCGTCAGGTCAACCACATGCAAGATAATTGCACTTCGTTCGATATGGCGCAGGAATTCATATCCTAAGCCTTTGCCTTCATGGGCGCCCTCAATAAGGCCTGGGACGTCAGCTACAACATAGTTGTAGGTATCGATTTTCACGACACCTAAATTAGGAACCAAGGTGGTAAACGGATAGTCGGCAATTTTAGGCTTAGCAGCCGACATACGAGAAATTAACGACGACTTACCAGCTGAAGGAACACCAACCAAAGCCGCATCAGCCATAAGCTTCATCTCAAGCTCCACCCAGCATTCTTCTGCTGGAACACCTAATTCAGCAAAAGCAGGAGCACGGCGAGTAGGCGTTACAAAGTGGGTGTTTCCACGCCCACCAATACCACCGCGCGCCACGATGATCTGCTCGCCATCATGGGTAAGATCGGCAATGATTTCGCC
>USIG01000138.1 GCA_900554685.1 uncultured Cryptobacterium sp. | reverse complement strand
GAATAACCATGATTAAGGTAAGATTTGCCACCAAGAGAGCAAACATAACAGAAAATACCATCATGGTTCCGGTGAGGCGCTTGCCAAGTGAAACACGTCCAAGAGCACCATTGAGAGAAATTGCGCCGGTACCTGAGGCAATTTCGGTTCCGATGCCGGTGCCTTGATCGCTTGCCCTCATCAAAAAGCCCACGATCATAAAGCTTGCTAAAAGTGACGAACCACCTTGACTTACGAAAGGTAAGGTCAAGCCCGTAAGAGGGATAAAGCGGGTAACGCCGCCAACGATGATGAAAGCCTGCAGAATGATAATGGCGGTAAAGCCGAGCGCCATAAATGAGCTCACATCTGATTTTGCACGAACCGAAATCAAGATACCTCGAATTGCAAAGCAGAGGTATAAAAGCAAAAGACCAGCCGCACCTAACAGGCCGGACTCTTCGGCTATTGCAGAGAAAATAAAGTCCGATTCAACGATAGGAATCTGGTCGGCAAGACCGTTGCCAATGCCAACACCAAAAAGGCCACCGTCGGCGATCGAGAAAAGCGACTGCACCAGCTGGTATCCGCTTCCTGAAGGGTCGGCGAAGGGGTTAAGCCAGGTGTCCACACGGGTTTGAACATGAGAAAACAAGAAGTAGGCGGCAACAAGGCCAAAAGCTATCAACACAAAGCTGATAACGATATAAGCTTTACGACCGGTTGCTACATAAAGCATGGTCAAAAAGACAAAGAATAAGACCAGTGCAGAGCCTAAGTCTCTTTCGAAAACGATAATCAAAAGGGCAATTGCCCACATGATCAAAACGGGAATAAGCGCGCGTAAATCTGGCATTTTGAAAGGACCAATACGGTGAGTAAACACCGAAAGCATTTCTCTGTTTTGCGCTAGATAGGCTGCAAGGAATATAACAATGCAGATTTTTGCCAGCTCACCCGGCTGGAAAGAAAAACCTCCGATAGAAAGCCAAATACGGCTGCCATATATCTCGTTACCGATGATGGGCAAAAGGGGAGATAAAAGCAGAAGAATGCCGGCAATCATAATGGTGTACTTATAATTGCCGAGCTTGTCTAAGTTCCTTATAAAGATAAGGATAAGGATCATGAATACGACGCCTAAGAAAAGCCAACCAACTTGACGAAGTGCCAGCTCAGGGGCAAGGCGCGTGATAAAAGCGATGCCAATACCTGAAAGCGCAAACGAAATGGGCAGTATGGCGGGATCGGCACCGGGAGCTAATTTGCGTATAGCAAGATGAGCCACCACAAAGGTTGCAAACATTCCCAAAGGAACCGTGAGGTTATCAAGGGTTACGCCGCCTTTTTGATTGAGCGCCACCATGGCAAAAAGCAAAATGACAAGAGGCGCCGCAACGCAAAGAAGAAGCAGTTCATTGTTTCTTCTGGTCATAGGCTATTCACCACGCTCGGAATCAGGGGAGTTTGAATTATCTTCTGAAGTTTCGTTCAAGCGAGCAGAAGTTGCATCAGCATGAGCGGAATCCCCACCAGCATTATTGGAAGTATTTACATTTGCCTCATTATTTGACGAAGAAACCCCGCTGTTGCTTGAGGGGTTGTTTTCTTGAAGCGCGATTTCTTGCTGATAGGTGGCAATGAGATTATTTGCTTCATCGAGGCTTCCTACTGCCATTCCTTCCTTGATGCGATTAGCGACACCAGGGTTGAGTTTGTCTACTTCAACTCCTGAAGTGTATTCAAGGTTTGATAAAGGCATGCCAAACAATTCTTCATTGAGGCCACGATAAACGGCTACTTTGCCATCCTGCTCGATCAGGTAGGCAGAATTATTGACATAGGAATATCCCGCAAAAACTGCGCAAGCAAGTGCGGCAAGAAGACAGAAAATCACACCTATCGCAAGGGCCTTCGATTTGCGGGCTTGTTTCTTTTCTCGAACAGCCTTAAAACCCTCAACATCTACCACAATTGCGGTGGCGTTATCAAAGCCGCCTGCTGCAAGAGCAGCTTCTACGAGCTGATCAGCGCAGGCTTGGGCTGATGGTGCTTGACGCATGATAGAAGCGATTTCGTTGTCTTCAATCATTCCGCAAATACCATCGGAGCACAGAAGAAGCCTGTCGCCTGTTTCGACGTTGATCTCGTATAAGTCTGGCTGCATGTGAGGATCAGAGCCAATCGCACGTGTAATAACCGAGCGATTAGGATGTACGCGAGCTTCAGCTTCGGTGAGCTGGCCTGCTTCGATCATGTCGGCCATGAGGCTATGATCGCGGGTTAACTGCTGTAAAGATCCGTTATGAAGCAAGTAAGCACGCGAATCGCCTACTTGCGCAATTACGAGGCGCTCCTTTTCAAGGATTGCCGCCGTAAGGGTCGTTCCCATTCCTTCGCGTCCAATGCCTTGGCTTGGCGCCTTGATTACATTGAGGTTCGCGGCTACCACAGCGCGAGCAAGCGCTTCAGCGTCAGCGCTTCGGGGAGCGAGGTCGTTTAAAGTGTTGATGGTAATCTCAGAAGCAACTTCTCCTGCTTCATGACCGCCCATGCCATCGGCAACTGCGAAAAGAGGAGGCAAAACTGTAAGGCTGTCCTCGTTGTGTTCGCGTACATTGCCAATTTCGGTGCGGCTTCCGTAATAGGAAGACACCACTTCAACCGACGATGTGTCGTTGCGCGATGATGAGGTCGTATGTTTTGTTTGGTTGGTCATTATTCAAACCTCACTCGCATAGTGACATCGCCGACAGTAATGCGGTCGCCATTGCGCAAAGCTGTTGGCTCTGAAATATAGTGATTGTTTACTGCGGTACCATTTGTGGAACCAAGGTCTTCGATAAATAAGTTCTGTCCCATCAATACAAATCGAGCATGGCGTGAAGAGACGTATTCGGCACCAATGACAATATCGGAGCCGGGGCTTCGTCCTACAATAACAGGGCCTCGAACAGCGATTTGCACACCGCGAAGTTCCTTAGGGCCTTTTTCGATGGCAACTGTCCAGACGTGTTCTTTTTTGCGGGATCCGCGTACTAAACCAATACCTGTTTTCATAATGGCAAAGAGAAACAGGTAAAGCAGAACAACAAAGAGAAGTCGGCCTATAAGAAGGATGATGTCAATCACGTAAAGAACCTATCGTTAACCGTAAACGTTGTGGAAACAAGTGCGGGCAACAGATGCTGCCCGCAGAGTGATTATTGGAACGTGAAGAGGAACGTGGTGGTTCCTACTGTTACACGATCGCCCTCTTGCAACATTACTGATGCGATGTGGCGACCATTTACTAATGTTCCGTTAGTTGAACCAAGATCGGCAATACTCCAGGCATTGGCGGCTTCTTGGCGAATTTCGGCATGGGTGCGACTTACGTTTAAGTCCTCGATTGCGATATCGCTTGAAAGAGCGCGTCCCAAAAGAATGCGATCTTTGGTAAGAGGGAAAGATCGATTGGTGGTCAGATCGATCAAGCGAGGTTGACGAGGCATATGTCGACCGACCATGGCAGGCTGTGCCATGTTGTCGTTAAAGCGAACCGTCTGATTGCCTGCTGCGCCTGCCCCTACACCTGCGACGGGTGCAACAGGCGCTACAGCACCTGCATTTCCTGCGATAGGAGGAACAGAGGGGTTGCCGTAGCTATCTTCATAGATCTGAGGATCTTCAGTCATAACGTCAATACCAGAGCTTGCGTAGTTCTGGACAGGTGCCTGTTGCGGCATCTGTTGTACGGGAGCCTGATTTGGCATAGGGGGTTGCTGTGTGGCCGGTGCTTGGTTTTCAAGACCGTAACGCTGCATTTCTTCAGCACGCAGCTGAGAAACAATAGGGGCAGAAACCAATTCGGCAACCACTTCAAATTTTCCGGGCTTTAATTCGTCGTCGATAATGAAACGAACCAAAGGGGCTCCATCCATGGCAAGCCCGAGCTCTTGCGCTTTAGCGCGCAAATAGGTTTCGGTTTCCCCTGCAAGGGTTGGATAGTAACCAAAGAGTCGTTCGTCATCGTCGGGATTAACAAGCACCGTATATAACGTAGGCGCGAATTCTTTGCCGGCGCCAACCATTTTTTCGCGGCGCATTTGCTTTTCGGCCTTTTTTGCTATTTGAACGGGGCTGATGGGAGAATCGAAGAATTTATCACCCATGTCATCGAAGCCGTCTTCTACGCGGCGTTCGAATTTAGAGAAAAACCCCATGTTGTA
>USIG01000137.1 GCA_900554685.1 uncultured Cryptobacterium sp. | reverse complement strand
GATCTGCCATAAGGCTCCTTCCTCTTGTGTACGTAACATGTTATTGTATCTGATTATTTGCCCAGAATACCCCCATCTTTGTAAAACAATAGGCGCACCAGAAAATCTGATGCGCCTAAAGCATTGCCAGTAGCAAAAAGCGAATCTTTTATTGCTTTTTTCTACGAGAGACCACGCAATACATACTGCAAAATTCCGCCATTGTAGTAGTAATCTCCTTCGGTTGGCGTATCGATTCGAACGATTGCTTTAAACGTAAGAGAAGAACCATCTTCCCTCGTCGCAACAACCTCCACCTCACTGGGCTGAGGCAAACCGTGCGAGAAATCAATATCTTCAATAGACAACGTTTCGCTTCCATCCAGACCAAGCGTATCAGCATTCTGACCTTCCAGGAATTGCAGAGGCAAAATACCCATACCAATGAGGTTCGAACGATGAATACGCTCAAAGCTTTCCGCAAACACCGCACGCACTCCCTGTAACAAAGGACCCTTTGCTGCCCAGTCGCGAGAGGAACCGCTTCCATACATTTTTCCTGCAAGCACTACAAGGTCAATGCCCTGCTCCTCATAATGCTTTGCGGCATCATAGACAGACTTTATTTCCCCATCGAGGAAATCCTTGGTCCATCCACCCTTTCTTCCCTCGGCAAGCTTGTTGGTAAGTTTTACGTTAGCAAACGCACCACGCATCATTACCTCATGATTGCCACGTCGCGCGCCATAGGTGTTGAAATCCTGAGGGACAACACCGTGCTCTTCAAGATAACGCGCAGCAGGGGAATCATCTGCAATAGATCCTGCCGGAGAAATATGGTCAGTTGTAATGAAATCGCCCAAATTCAGCAAAACGCGAGCATTCTTAACAGGCTTTGGTGCCTGGACCTCTCGAGTCATGCCATCAAAGTAAGGAGCGCGACGAACGTAGGTAGAATCGGGATCCCACGCAAAGACATCGCTTGCCTCTTTTCCAAGCGACTTCCACGCCGCATTACCTTCAAAAAGACCTGCTGCTGCACGATCAAAGACTTCTTTTGTGCAACAAGTCTCAAGTAATTCTTGTATCTCAGAAGCCGAAGGCCAAATATCACGCAGATATACTTCTTCTCCGTCTTTGTTAACCCCTAACGCCTGCGTTTCGAAATCAAAGTCCATCGTACCTACCAACGAATAGGCAATAACAAGGGCAGGAGCACAGAGATAGTTTTGAGAAACATCAGGTGAAATGCGACCCTCAAAGTTTCTATTGCCTGACAGAATGCTTGCCAATTCGATATCATTTGCGACGTCGTGCATAGGCGGCAAAATAGGACCAGAATTTCCAATACAGCTCATACAACCAAAGCCACACGTATAGAACCCTAAATCACGTAGTGCTGGCATAAGACCTGCTGCATCAAGGATATCTTCTGTGGCACGTGAACCTGGCGCCAAAATAGTCTTTACCCAAGGCTTCGGCTTTAACCCTGACGCTTGAGCATTACGCGCCAACAAGCCCGCCGCAAGCATCATGCTTGCATCTGTTGCAGTCGTGCAGCTTGTTACCGCCGCAATAGCAAGAGCTCCGTGGGTTAGCTGATACGTTTCTCCCATCAGTGATACCGACATCGTTTTTTCACGATCAAGGCTTCGCTCTGAGCATATACGCTCAAATGCCTGCTTGGATTGAGAAAGATCGATACGATCATGAGGACGAGAAGGCCCCGCAACGCTTCGAGTGACACTCGAAAGATCTAGCTCAAGAACCTTCGCATACACGCGCTCTTCTGCCTGTGGATCATTCCAAAAGCCCTGCGCCTTCGCATAGGCCTCAACTAAAGCAATCTGTTCTTCACTTCTGCCGGTAAGACGCAAATAATCAAGCGTCTTGTCGTCTACCGGGAATAAGGTGCAGGTAGAGCCATATTCAGGAGTCATATTGGAAATGCACGCCCGCTGAGTTGCGCTTAAACTATCAAGTCCCTCACCGAAACATTCAACAAAACAGCCCACTACTCCTTCCTGACGAAGCATCTGGGCAAAGGTAAGCGAAACATCCATCGCACTTACCTCTTCAGAAAGATGCCCGGTAAGCTTTACTCCAATAACACGAGGAACAAGCGTAGTAATGGGCTGACCGAGAGCTGCAGCTTCTGCCTCAATACCGCCAACACCCCAGCCAAGAACGCCAATGCCATTTGCGGTAGGCGTATGCGAGTCAGTGCCAACCAACGTATCGAAATAAGCAACTTTTTCTTCGCCGGTATCACGCGTCATCACGACCTGAGCAAAACGCTCAATATTAAGCTGATGGCATATACCTACTCCAGGAGGAACGATGCGGACGTTTCCGAAGGATTCCTGTGCCCACTTTAAAAATTCATACCGCTCTTTGTTGCGATTAAACTCAAGTGACATGTTTTGCTCTAGCGCACCGGCACATCCAGCCTCATCAGCAATAACGGAATGATCGATAACCAAATCGCAAGGAACTTGCGGGTTGATGTTTTTTGGATCGCCACCCAATTTCAAACATGCCTCGCGCATAATGGCAAAATCAACAAACACGGGAACACCCGTAAAGTCTTGAAACAGCACACGAGCAGGAGAAAACTCGATCTCGCTACCCACTTCACCAGAAAGACCAGCTTTCATCAGGCGATCAGCAAGTTTTGTTGCATGTTCATCGCTTGGCGCTAAACGCAAAATGTTTTCCAGAAGAACGGTAAGTGAATAGGGCAGCTTCTCATGCCCTTCAATAGCAGACACCGGGTAATACGTATAAGACGCATCACCAACATGCAAAACGCTTGAGCGGTTATTCATCAGCTCTCTCTTCCTTAAAGATGTCCTGACCAACAGATATATCTTATGTACCTACGTTACTCGTTTAGTGTTACTTCGGTATTACCGAAACGGTTTTAGTCTTGCAAGGCATTTAGTGCTGCAATGCAGCAATAAGGGCCTCAGTAAACTGCGTGCACGTTGCCGGCTGCTGATCTGAGCCAACAGCCTTGCAGATATCGGACGTGAGAATCTTTCCTTGTGCATACACTTCACGCACCGCAGAACGAATTTTTTCTGCAATCTCCAACTCGCCAAGATGATCAAGCATCATAGCCGCAGACAAAACCTCTGCAGTAGGATTGCAAATATCTTTTCCTGCAATATCAGGAGCAGATCCGTGGACTGCCTCAAAAATGGCATACTCTGGCCCAATATTAGCGCCAGGAGCAATACCCAATCCTCCCACTAATCCCGCACAAAGATCGCTTGCAATATCGCCATAGAGATTAGGGAATACGATAACGTCAAATTGCGAGGGATCCATAACGATGTTCATACAGAAGGCATCAATGATGTTGTCATTGAATTCAACCTTCCCTTCGTATTCCTGAGCAACCTCTCGAGCCACTTTCAAGAAAAGCCCATCGGAATATTTCATAATGTTAGCTTTATGAGCAGCGGTCACCTTTTTTCTGCCATGCTTTACGGCGTAGTCAAAAGCAAATCGAACGATATTTTGAGACGCTGTTACCGAAATCGGCTTAATTGAAATACCCGAATCAGGACGAATTACTCCAGCGTTTTGATCTTGGCAAAACTGAATAAGATCCTTTGCTCCCTGACTTCCCTCTTCAAATTCAATACCTGCATAAAGGTCTTCAGAATTTTCGCGAACCACTACCAAATCAACATCGGAATAGCGTCCGCCCGCACCAGGAATCGACATAACAGGACGCAAGCATACGTTTAAATTGAGCGTTTTGCGCAAAGCAACATTAACGCTTCGAAAACCTGTTCCTACCGGCGTAGTAATGGGTCCTTTGATAGCCACTTTGTTGCGGCGAACCGCCTCGATGGTGCTTTCAGGTAAAGGAGTGCCGCACGAATCCATCATGTGCGCACCCGCTTCAGCAATCTCCCATTCGATATCAGCGCCTGCAGCTTCTACTACTTTCTGCATAGCTGCTGTCGTTTCAAGGCCAATACCATCACCTGGTATCAATGTAACGATATGCTTTGCCATCAAATCTCTCCTCAATAGATCTACAAGACACACGTTTTTGGAATTCAAGTCAATGGGTGCCTTACTCTTTCTTGTAGAGTATTCCTTTTTAGGCTACGACCATACACACTTCAAAGAACTTCCCTAAGTGTCTTATCTCATCTAGACAAGTGTAGCCTTGTAGCGCTCTATCATAGTGGAGTATTGAAAAATGTAACGTAGATTTCTCTACA
>USIG01000136.1 GCA_900554685.1 uncultured Cryptobacterium sp. | reverse complement strand
GGTAAACCCCGCCTCTGCAAGCGAGCGCAGCCTTCCGTAGAGCTTTTCAGGATCTCCCGCCACTTCGACACGCTTTACCACCAGCTCACTGTCAAGCTGGACGCCTACGCGCATAATCGAAACATAGGTAGCTCGAGGGTTACTGCCAAAATTGAGCTCTGTTGCCCTAACAAATACCTCATGAACAGGAATTGAAGTTCCCGAAGAAAGCTTTGCATAAGAATCGAGAGCATGCTGAGCATCATCAAACAGCGAACGAGGCTCAATAAGCACCGTAAGAACCTCATTTGATAAATAGGAGCCCACCGTCGTTGTTTCTTCCAACAAATACGGAGTTAAGACATCAGGAATATCTTTCGAATCATCTTCAAGATGCTCAAGAAGTTCTCGTATTTCTTTATTGGTTGCAGCGCCTTTTCCTAAACGACGCTGCGCACGACGGATGGAGGCACTATCGCTTTTGAATTCACGTACCGGATATATTTCAATCTCAGAAAGCGAAGAGATCGTCTGTCCTGTAGAGGGCAAGAATCGGCGAATTTCATCAAGTTCGTCACCAAAGAAGTCACAGCGGATGGGATAGGATAAGTTTCCCGGATAAATATCTATAGCTCCACCCTGCAAACAAAAGGTACCAGGGCCTTCCAGTTGCCCTGCGTTGTCGTATCCCATCTCCACAAGCGCATCGGCCAAATCTTCAAAACAGGCGACCGTTCCTAGGGGATGCTCTGATAAATCACAGCCCTGTTTCAATACCAAAGGACGAGCAAGCCCACTTTGAGGACAAGCGATCTTTCGCAGCAGTGCCCGTGCTGAGGCAACCACTATAACAGGCTTTTCGTTTTGAAGAGCCCAAAGAGCTTCAAGGCGCAAACCATGAAGCCGAGGCTGTGGTGGAGTATCAAGCGAAAAGGGATTGCCTTCACAGTCTGCATACCGTAAAACGCGCTCCTCACCCACAAAAGCACCAACCGTACGCGCAAAGGTATCAGCAGCATCCTCGCCAGCGGTGACAACTAAAGTGGTTCTGGGATCTTCGGCAAAACGGGCTGCTACCAAAAAAGGACGGGCCGACGAAGCAACGCCGATAACCGCATCTTCATGCGCATCCATTTTTTGCCACGCTTCATCAAGCGCATGAGATTTTTTCAACGTAGCAGAAAGAAGATCAATCAGCATTGACGTCTAACCCTTCTAAAACCTTCTACCAACATTTCCTGCAAGAGAAAAGATATGCCAAACCTTGCAATTTGTTGGTTATTTATACCTCATAAGCTGCATCATTTTTGCTTTTGCAGCATACTATTCATTGCTAAAATTCACCAAGTTAAACACTCAAGGAAGTACTATGGCACGAGAAAAAATTGCAGACAAACGCACACGTGCGTTAGCTGTTGCCGACCGCATGAATGCCTACTATGGTCAAGCGGAATGTGCTCTTAACTATACTAGCCCTTTCACGCTCACTATCGCCGTTCTTTTGTCCGCACAAACAACTGATGCAGGAGTAAACAAGGTTACTCCTTTATTGTTTGAAAAATACGGAACCCCAGAAGCAATGGCACAGGCCGATGTTGAAGATGTTATGAACATTATTCACTCCATCGGGTTCTACCGCAATAAAGCAAAAAACTGTATCGCTGCAGCACAAATGATTATGTCAGATTTTGGTGGAGAAGTTCCCCATACCATGGAAGAGCTCCAGCAACTCCCTGGCGTTGGAAGAAAAACAGCTAATATTGTTCTCAATGAAGCCTTTGGCATTGTGGAAGGAATTGCGGTCGATACCCACGTGTTCCGCATCGCCCATATGTTAAAATTCGCGGGCCCTTCGGCGGATACTCCCGCTAAAACCGAACAAGCACTTCTTAAGCTGTATCCAAAAGAATACTGGAAACCTATCAACCATCAGTGGGTGCTGTTTGGTCGTGAATTCTGCATTGCCCGTAGGCCTCGATGCAGCGCTTGCTTTATCGCTGATTTATGCCCTCATGCCCCAAAGGAGAATTCGTGAATCTTGCTCATTTAAAATACTTCATTACCCTTGCCGATCAAGAGCATTTTGCCCATGCTGCGCGCTCCTTAGGTATTGCACGTTCGACACTATCTCTTGCCATTTCACGTTTAGAGGACGACCTTCATGCACCCCTTTTCACTAAAAATGGCAGTACGTTTACCTTAAGCCCCTACGGCAAGGAATTCTATCGCTATGCCTCTCTCGCTCTCAAAAATATTGAAACCGGCATGAACAAAGTACACAACATGCTCAATGATCGAACAGAAACCTTGTGTATCGGTGTTCCCTTCACTATTCAAAGCGAGGACTGGGCGCGGGTTGTTCGTTCGTTTCGTGCCGAAGCAGATCCCGCTTTATCGGTAAAAATTATTCAAGGCTTTAGCGGCAGCTTACTTAACGATCTTGCTGCAGGAGAACTTGACGTGGTATTCGCCGCAAAGCTTGAAGATGCCCCCACAGGACTAACCTTTATGCCTTACTGGTCTCAACAGCTTGTGGTGGCAGTTAACAAAGAAAACCCGCTTGCTCAACGCAAGAGTATTTCGCTTACTGAATTAAAGGGCTATCATATCCAATCCTACGCTCAGGGTTGGCCCCCTCATGACGACATCACGGCATGCGTTCAGGGATACGACCTTGATATTGAAGAACAATTCAAAGAAGAAATTACTATCTGTTCAATGGTTTCGGCTGACGAGCATGCTAT
This sequence comes from uncultured Cryptobacterium sp., assembly GCA_900554685.1. Lineage (GTDB taxonomy): Bacteria > Actinomycetota > Coriobacteriia > Coriobacteriales > Eggerthellaceae > Anaerotardibacter. Next base: position 1,546 of record USIG01000136.1, on the reverse strand, counting down.
AGCCTTTGTAGACTATTCATTTTTGGTAGGAGCTTTCAAGGATATCGTATGCATCCCTATCGATGAAGTACCAGAAGACTTCCATAAGCTCTATCTTATCTATCGAGATAACGAGTCTATGAGCGAAGGACAGGCACACTTTATCGAGTACATGAACGAACACCCCATCCCACCGGCTCGCCTCAACCGCTCTTAAAGCTGTTGTTCTTAAAGTTGTCGGCTGTTTAAAGCTGCTGGAGCGGCTTGCCGTCCTTACGGGAAATATCGCATCCACGACGTACTAATTCTGCAACGATAGTTTCGGCCAGAAAAGGAACCTTTTCATTTACCCGAGGAGTAAGACCTTCCATAAATTCTACTGGCTCCATGTTTTCTATCTGCATACCAAAGCACAATCCCTCAGCACTAAAGCCTAGCATGGTGGCTGCATCGAACAGATCAGCAAGTCTTAGTTCATGAAGCGAAGTGCGGGCGCCTGCTGCGCGTGCAATATCGTAAGGCTCATAGCGAAACACCGTGCCGGGCTCAGAGCCTGTCTCATCAACGGCGTCTACGGTGATAAGCAAATCGTACTCATTTACCTTAGAGACCAAATCCATGCTCATACAGCCCACATCAAACAAATCCACTTCTTCGGGAAACGTGTAAGTTTCAAGCACATAGTCATACGTTGCGGGTGCTACCCCATCATCGAGCATTAACCGATTGCCAACAAAAAAGACTGCTATACGCATATACTCTAAGCCCCCATAGTAGGTCGAATAACCAAGTTGTAATACGTCGCTGCAGCAATCATTACCGCCGCCAAAATACCCATAGCAATTGCCCAGATAATCTGACGCTTTCGATACTGCTCTTTCGTTTTTCCGCGCGATAAATCACGACGAAGGGCATAGACCTGCGAAGCGCGGGCAAACACAATGGTTACCCCTGCGAGAATAACTGCGGCAATGATACCGAGCGTTATTGTCAACGGTGAAGGATTTTCATAGGCACCATATAACAGATTATCGATTAAAAGCCATGCGGGATAATACAGGATAGTAATCCATATACCATGGGCTGGTCCCCAGATGGGAGGCATAAAAAGCGCGGCAAGATTTAAAGGAGGAAGACCAGAAAGATCGACCTCTTCGATGGGAACTTCTTCGCTATGATTCTCTTCAGCTTTCACGAAAAGGTCCTTTCAACAGGTATAAGGATCAAAAAAGAGAGCACCTCTCATAGATGCATCTGCCATAGTACCAAGCTTTGGAGTTTTCCCCTACTACTAAGTCTCCAAACGGTGCCAGTTAACTTTAAACGCAAAAAAGCTCCGGCCTGATAACCAGACCGGAGCCAATGATTAAAACGCTGTTCTTTTTTGCGTATGAACCGCACTAAGAACTTAGTGAGCGTCTACAGAGTGATCTTCACCCACGATAACGTGACGGTTAGGATCGTAAACCTTGCCGCCATGTTCCTTACCAAGGAGCATCAACTTAGCAGGAGCAGTGCCTTCGATGAATACGAGGTAGATATGCAACATGCTGAAGATGATGAATAC
>USIG01000135.1 GCA_900554685.1 uncultured Cryptobacterium sp. | reverse complement strand
CAGTCTTTGTCGCCTCGACCAGATAAAGTTATGACAATGGTTTCGTTTGGGTTCATGGTGGGAGCTAGCTTTCGCGCATATGCAACAGCATGAGCGCTTTCGATAGCAGGAATAATGCCTTCAAGACGAGAGAGATATTCAAAGGCATCTACCGCTTCATCGTCGGTTATGGCTACGTATTCAGCACGTCCGGAATCATGCAAAGCGGCATGCTCTGGCCCGATTCCGGGGTAGTCAAGTCCTGCTGAAATAGAATAAACAGGTGCGATCTGTCCGTTGTCATCCTGGCAGAAGTAGCTTTTCATGCCATGGAAAATTCCCAGTCTTCCCGTGGCAATAGTGGCAGCAGTTTCAAAGGTGTCAACGCCGCGTCCAGCTGCTTCGCATCCAATCAGACGAACGCTTGGATCGTTGATAAAGTGGTAAAACGTTCCGATAGCATTCGAACCGCCTCCTACGCATGCCATCACGACATCGGGTAATTTTCCTTCAAGCTCTAGCATCTGTTCCTTGATTTCAGATGATATAACCGCCTGAAAATCGCGCACGATAGTAGGGAAGGGATGAGGACCCATGCAAGAGCCGAGGCAGTAATGCGTATCTTCAATGCGATTGGTCCATTCTCGAAAGGTTTCACTGACAGCATCTTTTAGTGTGCCGGTGCCACTATCAACCGAATGAACTTCTGCTCCCAGAAGACGCATTTTGTATACATTAAGTGCTTGACGCTCGGTATCTTCGCGTCCCATATACACTACGCATTCCATATTAAGAAGTGCTGCAGCGGTTGCTGTTGCAACACCATGTTGGCCTGCTCCTGTTTCGGCAATCAAGCGCGTTTTGCCCATCTTTTTTGCGAGAAGTGCCTGTCCTAACACGTTGTTGATCTTGTGGGCTCCCGTGTGGTTTAAATCCTCACGCTTGAGATAGATTTTTGCTCCACCAAGATCTTGTGTCATACGCTCGGCAAAATATAAGCGTGAAGGCCTTCCTGCATAGTTGTTAAGCAAGCTCTGTAGCTCTTGTTTGAAATCGGGGTCATCCTTAAAGTGGGTATAGGCTTCGTCTAATTCAAGAACTGCATTCATAAGGGTTTCGGGGATGTATTGTCCACCGTGAATGCCAAATCGTCCTTTGGTCATGGTTGTACTCCTTTTGTGTTTAAAATGCCTGACAAATCGCTTTCTTTGCGGCCTTTAGCTTGAGGGGGTCTTTGTGCTTTTCTGTTTCAAGACCACTACTCATATCTACACCCCAGGGGTGAAGGCAGCTGAGTGCTTGGGCAACGTTTTGTGGGTTTAGTCCTCCTGCTAAAATGAAGGGACGTGTTATGTCTTTAACAAGTGACCAGTCAAATCTTTTGCCACTGCCGGCCCCGCTATCTAAAAGAACCATGTCTGCCTTCGAGTTTTGTGCACGTTCAAGGTCGTGTTCGTCTTTGACGCGAAATGCCTGAATAAGGGGAATGTTACTTTTCTCCTTCAGTGCAGAAAGATACGAATCGCTCTCGTGACCGTGTAGCTGTATCGCATCAAATATCCCCGTATCAATAAGGGTGGTAATGCGCTCTAAGGGGGCATCGACAAAGACTCCTACGGCAAAAATAGAAGGATCGAGTCCAGCAATAAGATCTGATGCTTTTTTAGCGTCAATCGTGCGAGTACTTGTTGGTACCTCAATGATAAAACCGCACATATCAGGATGTACCTTGTTGACCGCTGCAATATCCTCGGCACGTGACATACCGCATGCTTTGAATTGACAGGGGATATCTTTTTGGGCAAAGCGCCTGCGCAACTCAGCTTGTCTAAGTGTGCTATCTGCTCTGCTCTCACGAAGACGAACGAGGTGGTGAGGGTTGTTGTTGAAGGTAGCTATGCTTTTCGTGGAAGAGAGATCTTCTTTTTTGCCGCGCAATTCGTCGAGTTTTGCTGATTTGTTGTTGCTTCGCATAAGACTCTCGCCAATAAGCACCGCATCAACCCCTGCAGCTTCGAGTGCTGCAACATCGCTGCGAGTTTTAATGCCGCTCTCGGAGACAAATATCACCTTATCTCCGGCAATCTCACGCAATCGAAGACTGTTTTGGGGGTCCACCTCAAACGTGGCAAGGTTGCGATTATTTACTCCAATAATGCGGGCACCTGCCTGCTTTGCCTGTTCTATTTCTTTTGCGTTGTGGGCTTCTACAAGTGCCGAAAGACCTAGCTTGTGTGCCAGATCAAGGTATTCGCGAAGCTGAGAAGTGCTCAAAAGAGAGCAAATAAGAAGCACCGCCGAAGCGCCCAGTACCTTAGCTTCGTAGATCATACGTTCATCGATCGTGAAGTCTTTACGAAGGATTGGAATAGAGACGTTGTCTGCAATAGTATGCAAATACTCATTCGATCCCTTAAACCAATAGGGCTCTGTCAAACAGGAGAGAGCCGAAGCGCCTGCCGCTTCGTAGTCTTGCGCTATGCGCAAATAGGGAAAGTCAGGAGCAATAATTCCCTTGGAAGGCGATGCTTTTTTCACCTCACAGATAAAAGACATTCCAGGTTGGAGAAGCGCGCGTTCAAAGGGAAAAGCAAAGTGCTCTTGTGCGGGTGCGGGCAAGCAAGATACTGCTGCTTTGTCCGAATTGTGCTTATTGGCAAGAGTCTCTAACTCTTTTGAGACCTGTTCATAAGCTTGCTTTTTGAGCTTGTCATCGGATAGAACCAAGCGTTCTTCTTCGATGCGCTGGCGGGTGCGGGCAGCTATGGTTTCTAAGATACTCATTTGTTGCTCTCCTGGATGAATTCTTCGAGTTTTTTGGCTGCTTTACCTTCATCAATGAGCTGCTCAGCCAGACGAACACCTTCTTCCATGGTGGAAGTGACACCGGTGATATAGAGGGCTGCGCCAGCGTTAAGGCACACAGCACAGCGTTTTGGTCCGCGATCTTCACCATGTAAGATTGCACGTGTGATGGCGGCGTTGTCTTGAGGGGTGCCTCCCACAAGTTCTTCTTTGTTGCAGCGGGTGTAGCCGAATTGTTCTGGAGTAATTTCGTATGACTGAAACCAACCGTCTTTTATTTCGCAGATACTGGTAGGCGCAGACATAGATATTTCATCGAGACTGTCTTGACCGTATACCACCATGCCGCGGCGAACTCCTAGTTTCATCATTACCTGAGCAAGTGGTTCGACTAAATCCTTATCGTAGACTCCCATCAATTCCATGTTGGCACCAGCAGGATTACTTAAGGGTCCTAAGATATTGAACACCGTGCGAATGCTCAGTTCTTTGCGCACCGGAGCAACGTATTTCATAGCAATGTGGTAGTTTTGAGCAAACAAAAAGCAGATATTGATAGTTTTGAGTAGCTCGGCACTACGTTTTGGTTCGAGATCGATATTTACTCCGAGTGCTTCAAGAACATCGGCCGCACCGCATCGAGACGAGGCAGCACGATTGCCGTGTTTTGCGACGGGAACTCCTGCAGCTGCAATAACTAAAGAGGCAGTCGTGGAAATGTTAAAGGAATTCGATCCGTCTCCTCCGGTGCCAACAATTTCAAGCACATCCATTTCGTGGAGGAGCTTTACGCAGTGAGCACGCATGCCTGCAGCAGAAGCAGTTATTTCATCGATCGTTTCACCTTTCATAGCAAGAGCGGTTAGGTAAGCGGCCATCTGTACTGGAGTCGCTTTTCCGCTCATGATTTCATCCATTACTGCCTCGGCTTCTTCATAGGGCAGATCTTGGTGTTGGGTAACTTGTAGAATTGCTTCTTTAATCATCGTGTTCTCCTTATTTGGTGATCGATAGAGGTTATGTAGTAGTGATGGGTAACTCTTTGGGATGGTGTCTTTTATGGCACCAGTCGAGAGGCATTAAAGGCACGCGCATGACGAATAAAGTTTTCGATGATGCAAGCTCCCTGGGGAGTCAGAATTGATTCGGGATGGAATTGGACACCGAAGGAGGGATGCGTCTTATGTGCGATTGCCATCACTTCCTCATCTACGGTTGCGATAACTTGTAGGCACTCGGGCAGCGTTTGAGGATCTGCTTCAAGAGAGTGGTAACGCGCTACCTTCAGCGAGGATGAGAGTCCTTCAAAAAGAGGTGAGGTGGTGTCGATGTTTACCAAAGATGATTTTCCGTGCATCAGATGACGAGCAGGTACTATGCTGCCTCCAAAAGCCTCATACAGCGCCTGGTGTCCCAGGCAAACGCCTAGCAGGGGAATAGATCCGGAAAGTTGTTGAATTGATTTGATGCAGATGCCAGCATCGGCAGGCTTGCCAGGACCAGGAGAGAAGACAATCGCTTCTGGTTT
>USIG01000134.1 GCA_900554685.1 uncultured Cryptobacterium sp. | reverse complement strand
TATGGAGTTTTCTCGTCTCTTTCCGGCGGTCATTGTAGGTATCGTGGATCGGCAGCGGGATCGCGTGTTGGTTTCTCGTTATGCGGGGCGACAATACAAAAGCTATGCTCTTATTGCAGGTTTTTGCGAAATGGGAGAAACGGTAGAGCAGACAGTCCATCGAGAAGTTATGGAAGAAGTAGGTTTAAAGGTAACCAATCTTCGTTACTACAAAAGTCAGCCGTGGCCTCCCTCATCATCCCTTCTCTTTGGATTTTTCTGTGATTTGGAAGGCGAAAATTCTATCGCACTTGATGATCATGAGCTTGAAGAAGCTGAATGGGTTTGCCGAGAAGATCTGCCCCAGGAAGAAGAGGGTTATTCGTTGACGCGTGAAATGATGGGTGTATTACGCAAGGGAGAAGAAACGCGCTATCCTATCGCGCGGTACGAGGACAAACAGGCTAGATAGAAGTCGGCAAGTTTAGTTTTGGGCTGCTCCAGCGAGCCGTTGGGAGCTAAGAGCCTTTTGTATTGCCTGTAAAGGTGGCAAACTTTAAGGGATAGACAAGTAAGGGGCAGCTGGAAAGTGCCAGTAAAGCCAGTAAAGAGAGTACGTAGATAAAACTTCAAGAAGAGCGATTGGTTGAAAGATGTGGGGAATAGCGGTCATACTTGCTGCATGTTGTTTGGCATTTGGGGCCGTAGATGCTGCCTCGAAAATGCGAGAGAAAAAGCATGCAGACTCTAATTCAGATTCCATAGAGCCAAAGGAGCAACAATGAATTCCATCTTGTTTTTAGAATATCCCAAATGTTCTACCTGCAAAAAAGCGAAAAAATGGCTTGATGATCATGGTATTTCTTATGAAGACAGGCATATTGTTGAGGATAATCCAAGTGCAGATGAACTAAAGCTCTGGCAAAAACAAAGCGGACTTCCCCTGCGACGCTTCTTTAATACCAGCGGAATGCTGTATCGAGAATTAGGAGTCAAGAAGCGTTTTGATGAAGGTATGACCGACGATGAAGCCTTTGATTTGCTTGCCACAAATGGCATGTTGGTAAAACGCCCGTTAGTGATCGGTGAAGACTTTGTTCTTGTGGGATTTAAAGAAGCACAATGGCAAGAGGCGTTGCTCTCGAACTCCAGGTAAATGTCGATCTCTCATAGAGTATGACGCTTTGTGCCTTACGAAACATGTCATCAAACACGTTTCGTAAGGCATGAGATGAAAACAGTAAGTTTAAGCAAGCTTTCTTTTGGTTTTAGCGATGATCAGGCCCATAAGAAACTTCATCAAGTGAAGCAGGGGTTTCGCCGCTGAAACAATGGATGTAATTCTTTTCTTCAAATTCGGCAATGGTTGCCTTGCTGTAGCCTAGTTCTTCCAACACTGATGTGGTGTCGTAACCGATAGGCTTTGCGCGGGTAATCTCCGGATCGCCAACAGAAGCCATGCGAACAGGGCTTGTGGTAATGCAATGATCTCCAATGCTGTCGTAGTGAATAGGACGCAAAATGTCATTGGCATAAGCTTCTTCGTCTGCCATAACGTCTTCCATGGTGTTGCAACGAGCATAGGGAACGTCTTTTTCGATAAATAATGCTTCCCAGTATTCCCAATCATGCTGAGCAAAGGCATCGCCAATAAGTTTTACGACGGTTTCGACCTCGCCCGTTTCGTTGATTTTTGCACAATTGGTATATCGTTCATCTTCGGCATATTCAGGAAGACCAATCAAGCGCATAACAAAGGGATACCAAGCATCGTAGGAGCCATAGCAGATAAGGAACCACACGCCATCTTTTGTGCGGTAGCAGTTGTTAGTGGGGCAGGTTGCTCGATTTCGGTTCTTCGGGTAGGGAACGCCGAAGGGCTGCGATACTACGGCAACCTGCATAGCCCAAAGCGCCATATGGTGAAGGTTTACCGTGACTAAATCGCCAATGCCGGTTTTTTCGGCGCGCCACAGAGCACTCATAAGCCCCATGCCTAAAGCAATACTGGCGTTCCAGTCTCCAAAAGCAGCAGGCATATTGCCTGGCATGAAATGTTCTCCTGCTTGGGGGATAGACATGAGCAATCCGCCTCGTGCAGAATAGCAGGTGGCATCAAAGCCTTTTGCATCTTTCATAGGTCCGCGCTCGCCGTAGCCACGCATCTGCCCGTATACCAGTTTAGGGAATTGTTCATGAAGGGTCTCGTAGTCAAAGCCAAGGCGTTTGAGGCTGGGGGTGCGAAGGCTGGTAACAAAAATATGAGCCTTTTCGATAAGCTTCAATGCTATTTCGCGACCTCCCTCGCTTCGTACATCCAGGGAGAGAAACTTTTTATTTGCGTTACTCATATCAAAAGCGGGGTTGTCCATGCCAAGCTCCGGCATGCCAAATCCTGGACCATCGAGACGATGAAGGTTTCCTGTGAGGGTTTCTATCTTGTAGACGGTTGCTCCCAACTCACCAAGCAGGCGAGGGCAAGCAGGCATGGCAACGTAGTCACCAAGCTCCACCACAACAAGCCCTTCTAATCCTTTAGGAAGTGCGTTTTCGCTCGTAGCTGATTCCATAAATTCCTCCATGAGTCATTGCTTAAAACGCTCCAGTCAGGCTATTAGCGTTCTAGGCAGGTACTAACGTCACAGTCAGGCATCTAATCCTAGCGTTTGTGAACATTAAAAAATATTACGTTCTAGTTTAAGAGAATTAATCAACAACTTAATTGAAAAGCAAAAAGAAAAAGAGCTCTTTCGAGCTCTTTTGTGGTTTGATTCTTAGTGTCGCTGTCTGAAATTTTTATGCCTCGGTTGCAGCGATTTCGCTTTCAGCGGCATTTCCGCTCTTCCATTCAGGCGAGTCTTTACCAGGCTTAAAGTCAACGCCCGCCTTGCGGCGCTCTTTGTAGTCTGCTGTCGCAGAGAAGAGGGCGTCCGAAGAGGAATTAATAGCGGTTTCAACAGAGTCCTGAATAACGCCAATAACAAAGCCAATGCCAACAACCTGCATCGCGATATCGTTTCCGATGCCAAACAGTGAACAGCACAAAGGAATAAGCATCAGCGAACCACCTGCAACGCCTGATGCACCACAAGCACTTACTGCAGCAAGTACGCACAAGATTGCAGCAGTTACCGGGTTTACCGCTATGCCCATTGTATGGGCGGCAGCCATAGTCATAACAGAAATGGTAACAGCAGCTCCAGCCATATTTACGGTAGCACCTAAAGGAATTGCAACCGAATAGGTGTCTTTATGCAAACCGAGACGACGGCACAAATCCATGTTTACAGGGATGTTTGCTGCAGAGCTTCGAGTGAAGAATGCGGTAATGCCACTGTCTTTTAAGCAGCGGAATACCAACGGATAAGGATTCTTGTGAATGTTGATGAATACCAACAGTGGATTGACTATCAGAGCAACAAAGAACATGCAGCCCAAAAGTACTGCCAAAAGCTGGCCATATTCAATGAAGATTTCTGGACCATTTTGTGAGACGGAAGTGTAGATAAGACCCAGAATGCCAAAAGGAGCACAGGCGATTACCCAACGAACGATGGCAGAAATTGCATGTGAGATATTACTGAAGAAGTCACGTGTTGCCTCGGAGGTGTAGCGCATAGCGATACCCAAAACGATAGCCCACACCAAAATGCCAAGGTAGTTTGCATTTACCAATGCATCGACAGGGTTTGCAACCATGTTGTTGAGCAGAGTCATTAAAACTTCGCCGATATCTGAAGGAATTGCTTCAACCTCACCAGGATCCGCTAAGGTGAGCGTGATAGGGAAGGCGAAAGAGACGATAACGGCAGTAAAAGCAGCACAAAGGGTGCTGATAACATAGAGGGTAATGACCGTTCTCATTGATTTTGGTAACTTTGTGCGGCTGAGCGCATTGATTACCAAAAAGAATACCAACAAGGGGGCAACAGCCTTCAAGGCGTTTACGAACAAGGTGCCCAACAGCTCAATCACAATAAGGTCTTTAGGGCCGAATATGCCAATAAGGGCACCAATGATAAGACCGATGAGAATTCGCTTGATTAAGCTTAAGCTTGTCCAGGCGTTTACGATTGTTTTCATGTACTAACTCCTCGATTGGAAAAGAAAAACAAGTGCTTATTATAAGCATCTCTGTTAAAAGGAAGTAACACAGACTTCTTATATTTGTGTGAGGAGTCGAATAGTTCGACGACAGGTTGTAAGACTGATCTGTTTCACTGCGTAATTGTTCGAGCAGCGAACCAAAAGCGTCAAATTTCAACCTAATTAAGAGCGCTCAATATTTCTACTAACAAAGACGATATGAGCAGGACATAAAATTTGGAAGCTCCTCCTGCATGCATATTCGT
>USIG01000133.1 GCA_900554685.1 uncultured Cryptobacterium sp. | reverse complement strand
GTAGTCCGTGGGAGGATAGGTCGTTCTGCTCATGCAGGGCGCTATCGTTTTTTACAGTTTAAATTTGTGGTTTGAACCTTTAATTCCGTTTACCTACAACTGGGGAATAATTACGGATGTGTTATCCTCATTTCTCCTTTGCGCTTTCGTATGCGCGGTATAATTTCTTCACTTGTTACCTCGATGAAAAGGTGCTCATGAATTATAAAGATAAGCTTCAGCAGGCTAACAAGGAAGCCAAGGCTGCCGTTGTAGCGCTCTTTCTCACTATTATCGTCTGGATAGTTGCAGGATTTGGTGTTGCGCCCCTTCAGATAGTGGTGTTTAATACTCCTCTTTGGATTATCACAGGTTGTTTTGGTACCTGGATTTTCGCTATTGCTGCAGCGGTATATATGAGTAATTTCGTTTTTAAGGATATCGATCTGGAAGACGAAGAGAATGATCTTATCTCTCAATATTCAGATAGCAATAATTCGCCTAAGAATAGCTCAGACGATAATGGGTCGTTAGCAATGCTCCAATCTTTGGAGAACGGTTCTGATGCTCCTGCTTCTTTAGATACAACCGATAAAGGGGGTAAATAATGAGCGGAAATCCTGCCACTCTTATCCCTGTTGCCTTATTCTTGCTTCTCGGTTTAGGTATTACATTCTTTATTCGCTATCAATCGCGCAAGCGTCGTGAAGCTGGTTTTGTTTCGGAATACTTCATTGGAAGCCGTAGTCTTGGTGCGTTTGTGCTTGCAATGACCACGATTGCTACGTACGGATCGGTAAGCTCTTTTGTAGGAGGGCCAGGCCAGGCGTGGAATGTCGGATTTGGATGGGTCTATATGGCCACCATCCAAGTTACTGCTTTGTTTTTGCTGTATGGCATCATGGGTAAAAAGATGGCGCTTATTTCTCGCAAACTTGGCGCCATCACGGTAATTGATGTTATTCGCGCTCGATATAACTCCAATGCTCTTGCTAATGTTTCTGCCATAGTTATCGTTTTGTTCTTCGGCGCCACTATGGTTGCCCAATTTGTGGGTGGAGCTAAGCTGTTTGAGGCTGTAACAGGATATTCTTACGAGGTTGGTCTGGCGATTTTTGGTATCGCAGCAATTCTCTTTACTGCCTTAGGCGGATTCAGAGGTGTTGCATTTGTTGATACTCTCTGTGGAATTGCAATGATAGTGGGAATATTTGTTCTTGCTGGTGGCATTCTAGATGCTGGTGGTGGATATACCAATATCATGGCAAATCTTCAGGCGCACAATCCTGAGCTTTTAGAGCCGTTAGGCGGGGGAGATATGCCCATCGGGCTGTATTTTACCCAGTGGCTTTTAGTGGGTGTGTTTACGTTTTGTCTCCCTCAGTCTGTTGTTCGTTGCATGGGCTACAAGGATTCAAAGTCGCTTCGTCAGGCAATGATTATCGGCACAATCATTATTGGTGCAATGATGATTGGTGTTACCGCTTTAGGGGTACTTGCAAAAGGTATTCTGCCGGCTGATCTTTCAGCGTATGGCAATAGCGTTGACGACATTATTCCTTTAGCTATTGTGCAGTCACTTCCTCCTTGGTTGGCAGGTGTTGCGATTATCGGCCCTGTTGCAGCTTCCATTTCGACAGTTGCATCGCTTTTGATTTTTTCCTCTTCATCAATTATTAAAGATATGTATCTTCACTATAGGGAAGAGAAAAACAATCCACCAACGGGTAAGCAGGTTGCACGTTACAGCCAGGTGTTTACCTTTATCGTTGGTGCGATCGTGTTTGTACTTTCCGTTGTGCCGCCTGATGTAATTTGGAAGATAAATATGTTTGCATTTGGCGGTCTCGAAACAGCATTTTGCTGGGTGTTGGTAATGGGGCTGTTTTGGAAAAAGGCAAACAAAGTGGGCGCTTTGCTTTCCATGGTAGGAGGGACGCTCTCTTATTGTGCAACAATGGCCTTAGGCATTACGTTCTTTGGGCTACACCAAATCGTAATTGGTATTTCAGTATCACTGCTCTGTATGGTTATTGGCTCTCTTTTAACTAAACCAAAAGAAACGGAAAAGGAACTAAAAACTCGCGCAGTATTCTTTGGGGAATAGGGCTCTTTGGGGAATAGGGTGAAATCTCGTATTTTTTGCGCTAAGAGCACAAGGCAAAGAATGCGAGGAAGAATGTGAGGCTAAGAACGTAAAGCTTTGTCATGAGGGCTAAAGTCTGTTGTTGAAGGCAGGCGTTTGCAGTAGAAGGCGCGAAGAGCTTTTGAAGATAAGCGGTTCAGCTTTCTTTTCCTGTCTCGTACTTTTGGGTAATTTCTTTTGCGTATGAGGAAAGAAATTCGATAAAGGTTTTAGTCGCCTCGGTAATCTCAATGCTGTCGTTTAGATTGGCATAAAGATAGCGACTTCTCTGAACATCCTTGCAGGTGTGTACTGATACATTGAAATGCTGATTACCAAGCCAGGTAAATGTTGTTCCTATAGTGCAGCCAATATCGGATTCAACCAAAGAGAGAGCTTCGCTATAAAGTTGTGTTTCAACAGCAATATTCGGTTCGAAGCCAGCTTCATGACACATGTCTAACACGGTGCTTCGCAGTCCGCTGGGATTGGTAACGATAAAGGGTTCGTCTTTAAGATCATATAAATAGAAGGGCTCTTTGTTTGCCAGAGGGTGGTTTGCGGGCAGAATAGCTACAAATTGCTCCTTACCCAATAAAATGGTGCTATCATTTTTGATTTTGATCTGCGAACCGAATAGTTTAACGTCAATTACCTGTTGATAGAACGTGCTGGAGTCAGGATAGCCCATGCGTACTATGATATCGGGATGCTGAAGATGAAAAGTGCGTAGCAATTCTCCTGCGTGTCCTACAGGAATTTCGACCGCACAGTTTACGACGCGCTCTCGTGCGTGAGCATTATCGCGCGCAGTTTTTCTTGCTTCCTCAAGTAAATCAAGAGCTTCGCGTACTCGTTTGGCGTAATAACGACCACTCTCGTTTAGCTCGAGGCGTTTGCCGGTGCGAGTGAAAAGAGGAAAGCCAAGTTCTTTTTCAAGGTCGCGTAAGGTGGTAGAGAGTGTTGGCTGCGAGACATGGATAGCTTTGGCTGCCTGAGTCATGTTTTCGTTTTCAGCGATTGCCAAAAAGTATTGAAGTTGGCGTAGTTCCATGGCTATTCTCGATTCTCGTATCGCAGTGTAGGTAACTCTCTTAAGATTGTGTGTTTTGAGAGCGAACTTAGTGTTTAGCGAAAAGTATTACTACGGATATCGTAAGTCCATTTCAATTGTGATTCTCGCAGGATTAGGTCTGAGGTTGTTTTGATCTAAAACTCGAAAATCGCCATATCTTTTGTGAAGTAGCGAGATGAAAATTCGCGTTCTTCACGTAGATATGGCGATATGTCTTTAGGTTCCCGGAGAAGGTCTTGAAAACAACAGGAAACATTTCTTGTGAGTTTTCTTTTGAAACTTTCTCTCATGAAACTATCTGAGAGTAGGTAGGTAACTTTGCGAGTAGGTAATTTTGCAAAGTTATGGTTAGTTCAAGATTTGCAAAGTATTTCAGTCAACGATGTCAATAATCAAGAACTAACCATTTTTTATTACAACTCCTGATTAGTTTTGAGGCTCCTGAACACGAGGAAGCTTGTCACGCATGCTGTAGGCAGCCATACCGGTGATAAAGACGATAACGATACCAGCGATTGCTGCAGCAAATACCGCGTTGAATCCCCATGCGGTGCCTTGGAGTACTGGCCAAACCAAGTTAGCAGCAGAACCGCCAAGCTGGGTAAAGAAGCCAGCACGACCGTTGAAGATAGGGAAGTTCTTGCCTTCGCCAAAGACGCGACGGATAAGCATCGGGGAAAGTACCAAAACGCCTGCAATGAACAAACCGAAGATCAAACCACCGATTGGCATGAGGATGGTTGACGGGAAGCCCCAGATGCAGATGATGCCAACGATGCCTGCGCCAGAAAGAACAGCGATTGCTTTTCCTACGGAGAAGTCGGAGAAGATACCCAGACCAATCTTGCCGCAAGCGCTACCAACCTGGCAAACGGAAGCGAGAACTGCACCAGAAATAAATGCGCCAGCCATTTGTCCTGCAAGAGCTTGTTCGCCAATCCAGTTTACATAACGAGGGAAGTAGCCATTGATCTGACAAATAAAGCTTACGAGGAAACCAAATACAACTACGAGAACAAATACGATGCTGCGGGTTCCTACCTTAGGATCAACACTGGGTGGGTTAACGACAGTGTGCTGTTCGCCACCAGCTTTTTCTACCGCCCAAGCGGTGCCATAAGGAAGAAGACCACGATCGGATGGATCGTTGCGTACGCAAATCAAAACAA
>USIG01000132.1 GCA_900554685.1 uncultured Cryptobacterium sp. | reverse complement strand
GGAAGTGCAAGTATTTTTGCCTATGATATTACGGCAGAGAGATCGCAAAGTGCCAATGATGCGCTTAGTGATGCTGAAAGTTCTTTGCCGGCTTCAGGATATCGCCTTGTTGATTCCTTGGATATTGATCCAAACTATCGTTTGGTTATGGAAGCGGTTTTGGGTGATGTCTATGTGCTTGATACCCTTGCAGAGGCGCTTGCGGCTCAGCAAAGCGACACGACAGCATCTCATCGTTTTGTGTCCCTCGATGGTGCGGTTGTGTATCCTCAGGGAAAAATTTCTCTGGTAAGAAAATCTGAAGAGGATCAAAAAAACAGTGCGCTTTCGCGCAGAAGGGCGCTTGAACAGGCTTGTCATCAGGAGCAGGAACTTAAACGCAGCTATGAGCGTATTCAAAAAGAAAATGAATCCCTTGAAGAAAAACTTCGCTCTGCTCAAACCGAATCGCTTAAGTTAACGGAGGCATTAGCAAAGAGCAAAGGGCACTGTGAATCTGCTGAAAGAGATGCCGCTCAGTCTGCTCAAAGTGCATCCGAACTCGAAAAAGAGCTTGCCGAACTTATGCGTGAACAGCAGGAAAATGAAGCGTTTTTGGCAAAAGCGCAACCTGACTCTGATGAATTAGAACAAGAGCTTTCTCAGGTATTGGCAAAGCTTGAACTCAATAAAGAAGAAGTTGCGAATATTGAAAAATCGCTTTCACCTTTGCGTCGTGTGATAGTTTCACTTTCAGAAAAACTCAGTGATGCTCGCTTAGAATCGGCGCGTCTATCTGAGCGTTTGGCATATGCTCTGCGTATGGAGCAAACGCGTCGTCAGGAGATAACCTCTTCGACAAAAGAAGACGAAGCAGCAAAGCGTCGCATAGTGATTACCCGTGGGGCAGCGCAGCGCTGTGATGAGTTGCTGGCAACGCTTGCTTCTTTATCTGATGCAGCTTCCCTTGTTTCACTTCGTTTGGAACAGGAGTCGCATTCTGTGCAACACGCTTCTCAAAAGTTGCATGACGATATAGCTCAAGCAACGCAAACATCGCGTGAGGTGCGCGAGCGTTTTGAGGGCTGCAGTGCAAAGTTGAGTGAAGTACGCATAGAAAAAGGGCGTTTGGAAATTCAGGTTGATGCGGGTATCAAGGTCATTGTTGAGGACTGTGCAACTTCACTTGAGCAAGCTCTCAGCTTAGAAGTTATGCAAGACCGCAGTTCAGTTGAGCAGCAATGTGCTTCGCTAGAGCGCCGTATCAAAAATATGGGTACTATTAATCCCGATGCTGCTCAGGAATACGAGCAGGTCAATAAACGCTACCAGTATTTGTCGGCGCAGCTTGAGGATATGCGTTTGGCGCGAAAGTCGCTGGCACGTATTGTTTCGGTTATTGATGAACGTATGAAAAATGACTTCATTACAACCTTTGAACAGGTAAATGCTAACTTTTCTGAGATATTTTCCACCTTATTCCCTGGTGGTCATGCTCATTTGTCATTGGTTGATCCGGATGATTTGGAGCACACAGGCGTCGATGTCCATGCGCAACCGATTGGCAAGCGAGTAAAGAAGATGTCTTTGCTTTCGGGTGGAGAAAAATCAATGACTGCAATGGCGTTGTTGTTTGCGGTATATCGCATTCGCCAAACTCCATTCTATATTTTAGACGAGGTTGAAGCGGCTCTTGACGATACGAACCTTCGCCGATTGATTGCTTATCTCGAGGTGATTCGCGATCAGACACAGTTCATAATGATTACGCATCAGCGTCGCACCATGGAATCAGCCGATATACTGTATGGTGTTTCCATGCAGGCTGACGGTATTACCAAAGTGGTTAGTCAAAAAATTGATAACGCAAAGCGCAAGGAGGGCTAAATGGGCTTCTTTGAGAAGATAAATGCGGGATTATCGCGTTCTCGCGAGCGATTAAAGGAGCAGATGAACATTCTGCTTGATCGCGGTCCTGATGTTGATGAAGATTTCTGGGAAACTCTTGAAGAAACGCTGATTCTTGCGGATTTGGGTGCAAGCGCCGCTGATGAAATTGTTGAAGAGCTCCGAGATCAAGCTCGCCGCAAGGCGTTGCCTGATGCTTATGCGGTCTTTGACATGCTTACCGAGCAAATTGCATCAACGTTTACTCCCGCTGAGGAAGATGTGTTTGAAAAGAATCCCTCGCTTGTTCTTTTTGTCGGGGTAAATGGCTCAGGAAAGACAACCACCGTCGGTAAAGTGGCCTATGCTGCGCATGAAAAAGGTAGAAAGGTCTTGCTGGGAAGTGCGGATACGTTTCGCGCAGCAGCAATCGAACAGCTTGAGGTGTGGGCACAGCGAGCTGAGGTGGAAATAGTGAGCCGTGATCGTGGAAGCGATCCAGCCAGCGTGTGCTATGAAACGATTGAGCGCGCAGAAAAAGCTGGTTCCGATTTGGTTTTGATTGATACCGCGGGACGTCTTCATACTTCAAACGATTTGATGCGAGAACTCCAGAAGGTTGTTAATGTGGTGCGCAAACGTTCTTCGCTGCCAGTTTCGACCCTGTTGGTGGTAGATGCTACTACCGGCCAAAATGGCCTGCAACAAGCTCGTGAATTTGATAAAGCTCTCGATCTTGATGGCATAGTGTTAACCAAGTTGGATGGTACGGCAAAAGGTGGAATTGCGCTTGCTATATCGCATGAACTTGAATTGCCTATCTGCAAGATTGGTGTTGGTGAAGGAATAGACGATTTGCAAGATTTTGATGCGCATGATTTTGCGCGTGCTTTGATAGGGGATATGACTGATGTTCGATAATCTCTCCGATAAGCTTCAATCGGTCTTTAGTGGACTTCGAAGCAAAGGTCGTTTAAGTGAAGAAGATATTGATGCAGCCATGCGTGAAATACGTATGGCGCTTTTAGAGGCTGACGTTAACTTTAAAGTTGTTAAGTCGTTCATCAAACGTACTAAAGAGCGTTGTTTAACGGCTGAGATCATGGAATCTCTCACGCCTGCGCAAAATGTCATCAAGGTTGTTTTAGATGAATTAACCGAGCTTCTTGGTCGTGAAGAAGCACCCTTGCAGCTTTCGAGTCGCATTCCTAATGTGATTATGCTTGTTGGCTTGCAAGGTTCTGGTAAAACTACCGCAGCAGCGAAGCTCGCGTATTTATTAAAGAGCAAAAACCATAACCCACTTTTGGTTGCCTGTGACGTTTATCGTCCCGCAGCAGCTGATCAGCTCCAAACACTTGGTGATGAAATGGGAATTCGTGTGTATCGCGGAGAAGGAAAAGATCCCGTCAAAATTGCCAAGGAAGGCGTACGTGATGCTATCGATTCTTTGCGCGATGTGGTTATTGTCGACACTGCAGGCCGATTGCATGTCGATGATGAGATGATGGAAGAAGCCGAAGCCATTAAGGCAGCGGTCGAACCTGACCAAATTTTTATGGTGGTTGATGCCATGACCGGTCAGGATGCGGTTAATGTTGCAAAGGCTTTTGCTGATCGCGTTGATTTTGATGGCGTTATCATGTCGAAGATGGATGGCGATGCTCGTGGTGGCGGTGCTCTTTCTATCAAACAGGTAACCGGTAAACCGATTTCATTTATTTCATCGGGCGAAAAGCCGGATTCTTTGGAAGAGTTTCACCCGGATCGTATGGCCAAGCGAATTCTTGGCATGGGCGATGTGGTTAGTATCATTGAAACAGCCTCCAAATTAAAAGCTGAAGAGATCGAGGAAGAAGAAGCTGAGCGCATGGCGCGCGGCAATTTGACCTTGAATGACTTTCTGCTAATGAAGCAGCAAGTCAATAAGATGGGTGGCATTCAGAAGCTGGTAAGCGCTTTGCCTGGCGGTGATAGGGCTATGCGTGAAGGGCAGGTCAACGAACATGCTCTCGATGATATGACTGTTATCATCAGCTCAATGACTAAGCGTGAGCGCGAACATCCAGAAATTCTTAACGGCTCTCGTAAAGCGCGTATTGCTGCTGGTGCGGGCGTTAAAGTCTTTCAGGTTAATCAATTGTTAAAGCAGTTCAGCGAAACCAAGTGCAGCAGAAAAGCCAAGCGCTGAACCCGACGCAACAGAGGTGACAATCCGCCCCAAAGAAACGAACGCGGCAGATATATCAAATCGCCGTATAGATATTTGGAAAAGCGCAATCGAGATATTTAAAGAAAAACCGGTTTTCGGTGTGGGGCATAACACAGTTTTGGCTTACGTTGAAGCCGAACAGGAAGACTCCTATTTAATCAATAACGACCACATGCACTTTTCCAGTATGCACAACGCCTTCTTTGATATTTTAGTCGCACAGGGCGCGGTTGGCTTGCTGCTATATTTAACGTTAGCCGTGTGGTGCATCATTGCCGTATTTAAAAATTGGAAACAAATCTCCATGCAGCTGCCGGGAATTGCCCCGTCATATTTAGCTGTTTTGGCG
>USIG01000131.1 GCA_900554685.1 uncultured Cryptobacterium sp. | reverse complement strand
CCAAGCTTCTTGATAAGCTCACGATACTCAAGAATGTCACGATTCTTGATGTAAACCAAAAGACGACGACGCTTACCTACGAGCATAAGCAAACCACGGCGCGTGTGGTGATCTTTGGGATGAGACTTCAGATGCTCGGTAAGGTTACGAATACGTTCAGAGAGAATTGCAACCTGAACCTCTGCGCTACCAGAATCCTGAGGATTCTTGCCAAATTCAGCAATAAGTTCAGCTGCACGTTCTTTGGAAATGCTATCTTTGTTAGCCATGTTCCACCTTTCATAGATTTCGTCGTTTATTGCTGAGCTAGCATGCGGTGGTGCATAAAAGCTAAGCAATAAGTCTTTAAGCTGCTTTTTACAGCCGATTCAGTATAGGGCTTTTTTAGCTTAGTCACAAGAAGAACTTTGCAATCCATAAGAAAAAATAAAGGTAAGCGACTTAAGGGAATACCCAAGGTGAATTTTTATCCACGATTGCAAAAATCGTAAGAGACCAAGCTGTGTTTCTGAAGCAACCGAATAAGTCAAGATTTCCTCAAAGGGAGAAAAAAGCAGCGTATGCGCCCATTGAATGACATCACAGGCAACCCATTGGGTTTCAAATTCATGAGCACAGCTATCACAGGTGCTTCCACCCTCTAAAAAGGAAAACGAGACTGATCCACTTAACGATTGCGAAGGCTCAAAAATATGTTTTCCGCACCCAATACAGGTAGTAAGTTCTGGTTTAAAGCCTAAAAAGCTTACTGCCTTTAATAAATGAGCGCAGGTAATAACAAGAAACGAAGAAGGATTTGTCTGATTTGAGTTCAGGCAAGAAAGGGCTTTTGTACTCAGCGGGAAAAGCTTATTATTTTCTAAATTACTTGCGCTGCCCTTTTCTAAAAGCTCCACAATAGGACTAGCTGCTTCGGTTAATTCAAGAGTTTGTCGCACTCGCGGATATGCCTCAAGCAAACGAGCTTCTTTGATTATGTCAAGCGTTTTTCCCTTAACAATTAACACATCGCAGACAGAAAAAAGCTCAAGGCGCGAAGTAAAGGGAGAAGATGGCTTTCGGGCACCTTTAGCTACTGCACGTATTTGAGAACCATCTTCAGCCAAAAGGGTACAAATACAATCCGTTTCACCGAGCTTAGTGCGCTTAAGTACTATTACTCGGGCCCGATACGTAGCACTTGCCATACAGGTTATGCGCCTTCTCCATATCCAAAACGACGGATCTGATTAAGATCGCGTCGCCAGTTTTTGCGAACTTTGACCTGTAAATCAAGAAAAACCTTTTTACCTAATAAAACTTCGAGATCCTTGCGGGCTTGCACGCCTACTTCTTTAATAGCCGCACCACCCTTACCGATGATGATACCTTTTTGACTGTCACGCTCGACATAAACCGATGCGTAGATCTTTTCTAAGTTCTTGCGACGGTTGTATTCCATATCCTCAACCACTACCCCTACCGCATGAGGAACTTCGTCGTGTGCTGTAAGCAAAATCTTCTCACGAATAAATTCAGCAATAATAACCTCAATAGGTTGATCTGTTTCCATGTCAGGGGGAAACCAGAGAGGACCTGGGGGCAAAAGACGCTCAACCGTATTAAGAAACGTATCGATATTCTTGCCAGTAAGGGCAGAAAGCTCTACCACTTCATCCCACTGACCGTGAGACAAAGCAGCTGATCGCTGCTGATCAAGTTCTTCTTCACTCACTAAATCTATCTTTGAAAGAACGAGAATTTTTGGGATACGAATCTTGGCGAGCTGAGCGATGACCCATTCATCACCCGTTCCAAAAGGAGCAGAAGCATCCAGTACAAACGCAACAACATCAATTCCCTCTAAGGACTTAAGTGCAGTAGTATTAAGTTCCTCGCCTAAAGTGTCATGAGGTTTATGAACGCCTGGCGTATCAACAATAACAATTTGATGAGTATCGGTGGTATGAACCGCTCTGAAACGATGACGTGTTGTTTGCGCTGTAGGAGAAGAAATTGCAAGCTTTTTACCCATAAGGGCATTAAGCAAGCTCGACTTGCCAGCGCTCGGCCTTCCAATAAGAGTCACAAAACCCGACTTGAAGGATTCAGAGAGATCCGTATTACAAGAAGTTGCGCTCACGCTTATCCTTTCACTTATCAAAGTCCCCATAAATGTAATATGCGTGGGAAAAAGATACAAAAACCAATAACAAAAGAGGCAATCGAAAACAGCAGCACCGCACCTGCAGCAGCATCTTTTGCCACACGCGCTAATTCATGGTAGTCAGGGCTTACCAGATCAACTACAGCCTCAAGGGCAGTATTGAAGCACTCGCCTCCCAAAACAAGACCAAAACAAAGAATGACAACAAGCCATTCAACTAATGAGATACCAAAAAATAAACCCAAGATGATACATATCCCCATCATCCCAAGCTCAATACGGAAATTACGCTCTTTAGCAGTGTCGCAAATACCGTGCCAGGCACATCCAAATGCCTGAGCAAGACTAAAATGCTCTTCCTGCTTAGTCTCTTTTAAAGAAGGTCTCATTATTGCTGTTCTTTCCAAGCGTGCAATAACTTACGCTCAAGAGCTTCCATCACTTGCGCCTCATCATCTTCAATATGATCATACCCGCACAAATGTAAAAGTCCGTGTACTACCAACAATGACACTTCTTGTTCAAAAGTAGTTCCGAATTCCTCTGTTTGAGCAAGTGCCACATCAGGCGCGATGATAACATCACCAAGTTCATATTCCTCAGCTGCCGAAATATCCTCATCCTCAAAAGGAATATTGTCGCACTCAAACGATAAAACATCCGTAGGACGGTCGATGCCTCGGTAATCGCGATTAAGTTCATGGATGCGATCATTAGAAACGAAAGAAAGGGTAACATCGGTAGTTGACGGGCACTTCATTTGGGTCAAAACAAACGAAACCAAGCCCGTAATGTCAAGATCAGCTAGAAGATTGTCACCATGTTCTACAAGGACATTTATCTGCATGTGCATTCCTTTATATCGATTGAACTGTTCTATAAACGTAAATTCATCTTATCAGCACGGGCATACGCAGCCACTATTTTAGCAACCAGCGAATGACGTACCACATCCACATTTTTAAATTCGCAAAACGCGATTTCCTCAAGACCGTCGAGCACCTGACGGACTGTTTTCAAACCAGAAATGCCCTTCGGCAAGTCCGTTTGTGTGATGTCACCTGTTACTACCATCTTAGACCCAAGTCCCAAACGGGTAAGAAACATTTTCATCTGCTGAGGAGTAGTATTTTGTGCTTCGTCCAAAATAATGAAGGCATCATTGAGCGTACGGCCTCTCATAAAAGCGAGAGGAGCAATTTCTATCGTATTGTCGTTTATATAGCGGGTCGCACGAGCTGAATCCATCAATTCATAAAGCGCATCATAGAGAGGACGAATATAGGGATCGATTTTCTCTGTCAGAGTGCCTGGCAAAAATCCTAAGTTCTCTCCAGCTTCAACCACTGGACGCGTAAGCACAATGCGACTTACCTGCTTATCGTTGAGCGCAGCGACAGCCATCGCCATAGCAAGATACGTTTTACCGGTACCCGCAGGGCCAATACCAAACGTAATGGTATTTTTCCGAATAGCATCAACATATTCTTTTTGTGTTGGCGTCTTAGGGCGAACACTGCGGCCCCTAAAAGAAATAATCACATCATTTTTCATGGGAGCTGGAGCAAATTCGCCTGTTTTTAAAAGCGCCAACGATCTTTTAATTTCATCTCTGCCGATCGAATGACCGGACTTGAGGGTCTTGATCAAATCGGAAAAAAGCGTTGTTAAAGATTGAACCTCCAAAGGCTGACCATGAATAACAATGGTGTCGCCTCTTAAGGTAATGCGAGCACTAAAGGCATCTTCAATAAGATGAAGATACTCATCTTGAGGCCCAACCAATAAAGTAGGAGTTATATCAGAAGGAATGGGAAGAGTTATTTCGATTGCTTCATCCATGACAAATCTCCTTCTAATTCGACACTTTGCGCTAAACAAGATTCTATAACCGACCCAGGCCTACAAGAATCATCTAAGTGAATCTTATAATACGATTCACTCATTCCCCAACCTCGCTGCTCAACAACAATGCGCTCCTTTCGATCTTTATTGCGCAACGCATAGCTATAACGCAATTCATCTGAAAGCTGTAATAAAGCATGAGCACGCACTTCTTTGACCTTGGCAGGAATCTGATCGTCGCGAAGCGCGGCAGGAGTACCTGCACGCTTTGAATAACGAAAAACATGTATCTTTGAAAAACCAACCTCTTGGGCAAGCTGATAGGTTTGATCAAAGTCCTGATCTGTCTCCCCGGGAAATCCGACAATGATATCGGTTGTAAGAGAAAGATCACCAACGCTTTCTTTAAGATACGCAACCAAGGAAAGAAAATCAGATGCCGTATAGGGACGATTCATTTCGGCAAGTACCCGCGAAGAGCCCGACT
>USIG01000130.1 GCA_900554685.1 uncultured Cryptobacterium sp. | reverse complement strand
AGCTGGCCCCTTTCGAGATTCTATTCAATTCCCAGCTCTTTTTCGATCACGCACGCAATAGCCTGCGCTGCCGCCTTTGCCTCTTCGTGCGTGGGAGCTTCTACCATGACACGCACCAAAGGCTCGGTACCGCTTGGACGCACCAGGATGCGACCGGTATCGCCAAGTTTTTCTTCCTCTGCAGCAATAGCCTCTTGAACGGCTGCATTAGTGGTAACAGCCTGCTTATCAGAAACCTTTACATTGATAAGCTCCTGCGGGAAACGCTGCATGACACTGGCAACCTCAGAAACCAGTCCACCTTTGCGCAAACAAGCAGACAAGAACTGACAGGCAGTAATAAGACCGTCGCCTGTTGAGTTATGCTTGAGGAAAATCATATGGCCGCTTTGTTCGCCGCCTAAGACGAAACCGCCTTCGCGCAACTGCTGCAGCACATAACGATCTCCTACCTGGGTTTGGATTACCTCAATGCCCGCCTTCTCCATTGCCTTGGTAAAGCCCAGATTGCACATTACGGTAGAGACAACGGTATTACCCTCAAGAAGTCCACGTTCTTTAAGATCGAGGGCACATACCGCCTCTACCACATCGCCATCAATTTCATTGCCCTGTTCGTCTACGAACATTACACGATCGGCATCGCCATCGTGGGCAATACCAATGTTTGCATGAGTTGCTGCCATCAAGTTTTTAAGAGGCTCAAGGTGCGTTGATCCGCACTGTACGTTGATATCGGTACCGGAAAAATCATCATTGATGGTAATGACCTCAGCACCAAGCTCCTCTAAAGCACGAGCAGTCGTAAGAGAAGCAGCACCATGACCGGTATCGAGTGCTACCTTCAATCCTTCAAACGAAAGGCCTTCATCACGTACCAGAGAAACCGCATGATCGATATAGAGATCACAAGCGTTTTCAACCGGAACAACTACTCCTACTTCATCTCCTGCGGGCAATTTATCAACAGAAGTCCCCCCCGCTTCGACAAACGTCTCCAAGGAAGCTTCAACTTCATCGGGAAGCTTAAAACCCTGACCATCGAAAAACTTAATACCGTTATACTCAGGCGGATTGTGAGATGCCGAAATAACAACACCACCGTCAGCATGAAGTTCACGAGTAAGAAATGCTACGCCTGGCGTAGGAATAATACCAGCTGCCAATACCGTACCCCCGCGGCTCATGATACCCGCGTTAAGTGCGCTTTCTAGCATATCACCAGACAGACGAGTATCTTTACCAACGACGATAGTCTTGCCCAGAAATTCAACTGCAGCCTGACCAAGCTTAAAGGCAATATCGCACGTCAATTCAGTATTAGCGACGCCTCGTGCGCCGTCTGTTCCAAATAGTTTTGCCATTATTGCCTCCTACTTTTCTTCATGATGTCCGCGATTAATATGTTCGGGCTTTAACATAACTACGCCCTCACGCAAAGCAATTTCATCGTCTGTCATACGAGAATTCAGCTCTGCAGCAAATTCATCAAGCGAAATGCCACACCGTTCAAGTAGCACCATCAGGTGATACACCACATCGCCCGCCTCGTAGCGCAAATGATTCACCTCAGCGCTGCGAGCTTCGTCAGTTACCGCTGCAGGATTTTCAGCAGCAACCGCATCCAAAGTAGCAACATCTTTTGCGGCAAGCGTTGTCTCGTGAGCTTCTTCAACGAGTTTTTTTAATAACGTATCAAGATCGCCGGTAAGCAGACGGTATGTGTAACTAGCCTCACCAGCACTACGACGCCCATGGATAGTATGAGCAAGCGAATCAAGCGCTGAACCAATTTGACTTTCTGGTTGAGCACCTTTAGTTGTATAGGTTTTCATTGAGCGAATCCTTCTAGATATCTCTAGCCTGCTAAAGAAACCAAACTAGCACTTTTTTAGCTGCAGTAAGAGCAGACTTATTTATACCTGAATAGAATACCGCAGACTTAAGCACTTTGGGATAGTTGGTTTCTGGTTTAGAGCTGACTTACAATACGTCTACGAGAATCCTGCACTTCATGCAGGGCCCGTTCGATATCAATGGTGAGATATTCCCCCTCTCGGTACAGTACTTCACCATCTACCATGGTAAGCACCACATCGCTGCCTTGGGCAGAATATACCACCGCAGCAGCTTTATCATCAGCAGGAACCATCCAGGGAGTATCTGCATTCAAAACCACCAGATCGGCCTTGTTGCCAACAACAATATCGCCACACTTTTCACGCCCCTGCGACAAAGCGCCATTGAGCGTTGCTATTTCTATGACCTCACCAGCACGTAAGCCCAATGGTGTGCAATTTTGAGCTCGCTGCATCAAGGCTAAAAGGTACATATCACGCATCATATTATGCGCATTGTTGCTTGCTACCCCATCGGTACCCAATGCCACCGTTATTCCTGCTTCACGCATTGCCATCACATCAGCAATGCCACTTCCCAACTTGGCATTTGACGCAGGGCACGTTGCGACAAAAACATTTTTCTCCGCCAGAATTGCTCGATCTCTATCGGTGAGCCACACGCAATGAGCCGCTGTTGCTGGCACGTCAAAGATGCCGCAATCGGCAAGGTATTCGACAGGAGTCATACCCTGATGACGCTCTTTACATCCTTCAACCTCTGAGGCAGTTTCTGCCACATGAACCTGCATACGCACACCCTGCTCTTTTGCCGCCTGGGCAAGACCACACGCAACTTTGCGCGTTGAGGTGTATTCAGCATGCAAGTTGAAATCCACGAGAAGCCGTCCGTTAGCCGCACCATGAAACTGCCTGATAAGATCCTGATTTTTTACTGCTTCTGGAATAGCATCGTAGGAGATATTAGGGTCAAAATCTAACACACTATGACCTAAGTTGCACTTGAAGCCAGATTCTATGATTGCCTGCGCACGTGCCTCCGAGTTGTAATACATATCGGTGCAGGACACGACCCCAAACCGAAGCATCTCTGCAATACCTGCCAAAGTAGCATAGTAGGCATCTTTATCAGTAATGAGCGCCTCAAAGGGGAAAATTGCTTCATTGAGCCACGCATCAAGTGCCATATTATCCCCTCGACCGCGTAAAAGAGTCATAGGTACATGGGAATGAGCGTTATAAAGACCGGGCATTACAATTTTCCCACGACCATCAAAACGCACCTCATAGGGTGCCCGCGTATCACCAACTTCTTCTTGAGGAGACGACAGAGCAGAAGAAGTATTCTTTTCTGGATCATCGATCCCTACATAGTCAATTACCCCGTCACAAACCCCCACATAGCTGTGAGGAGTTACCTGTCCCGAGGCAGAAAGCAAATCAATATCACAAAACAAGATTGATGACATATAAGATCCTTGCACTCATGCTGTATCTTCTCTTAAAACAGCAGGATTTTATCATTTCTTATTGTAAACAAACCTTACCAGTCCCCAACCCTCTAAAGCATAGGTTATAGGCCCCTTTTAACCGTTAACCCTCAAGCACGCCATAGAGAAGCTAGGACTGCACGAAAACAAAAAAGCGGCCACGATTTGTTTCGTGGCCGCCCAATGTGAGAACAAGCTGTTGTTCTTTATGTTATTCGCCATCCTTAGAAGCGTCATCGTCTTCAGAGTTGGTCAGATTAAAGCCCAGATCCGTTGAACCAAGCAACGCATCAAGCTCTTCTAAGTTGCGCTGATAAGAACGGGGAGGAAGTGCCTCACCGAGCATATCTTCGCCTTCGGTGTTAAAGGTTGCAGGATGATCGCCACCAATCAGCACCGTATCATCAGGCGAAAATACCATATCAAGCAACTGGCTCATATCATCGCGAGAAGCGCTTAGATCGTCCTCAATTACATGAGACAAGCCATGAGCTTCTAGACCAGCCTTCAGCTCTTCGATAGCCTTAGTGCCAATGCCCTCGATGCGCAAAAGCTCATCTTCGGTATGACCTACCAAGTCGGCAACGGTTTCGATGCCAGCCTCGGAGAACTTATTAGCCCAGCGCTGAGAAACACCCAGGTCATCATAAATGTAGAGACGAGCATCCTCATCGGAAAGATTGCTGTTGCGATAACCACCGGCAATGGAAGCAAAATAGCTTGCATAGTCGGAGCCAGAGCCCAGATAGCCTTCATCCAAAGACCAATCCTGAGGCTGAGGCAGCAAGTCTTCAATCTCGCGCAAGGCCTCAGGTGCAGAATCAGGCAAACGATCGCCATCAACCTTATCCACCGGAACACCCTTGTAGGTAAGTCCCACATCGTGATAACGCTTAAGACCCGTACCTGCAGGGATTGGCTTACCGATGATAACGTTTTCCTTCAAGCCCTGAAGCGTATCAACCTTGCCTTCGATTGCAGCGTCAGTTAAGACCTTGGTGGTCTCCTGGAAGGATGCTGCAGACAAGAACGAATCAGTTGCCAAAGATGCCTTAGTGATACCCAAGAGCAAAGGCTGACCGATAGGAGGATTCTTGCCTTCCAATACCAGCTCGTTTGCAACCTTTTCGAATTCGAAGCGGTTAACCTGACGACCTGGCAAGTAATCAGAATCGCCTGGATCGATAACAGCAACCTTGCGAAGCATCTGACGAGCAATAACTTCGATGTGCTTGTCGTTAATATCTACACCCT
>USIG01000129.1 GCA_900554685.1 uncultured Cryptobacterium sp. | reverse complement strand
AGCAATCTTTGGGCAAAATTGCTAATTATGCACAAGTAGAACTCTTCCGGGTTTATTTAAATAAATATGTAACCTATATAGGCCTTGTCGGCATTGGGGATTCTCTTATTTATAATAAGTGAGTTCAGGAGAATCACTTGAGCACTATATAAGGTAACTCGAAACCTTTGGTAGGCTTTTGTTTTGTATATAAAAATTCGTATGCAAAAGGCGAAGCTTATTCGAAAGGATAGGTATGTCTGAAGAAGTAATTATTGCGCGTGAGACAGAAAACGTATCGGGCACCGTCCAGATAAGTGGCGCAAAGAATTCTGCATTAAAGCTTATTGCTGCTGCAATCCTAGGGCAGGGCAAAAGCGTTTTACATAATGTTCCCCATATTTCCGATACCGATATCATGAGTGCGGTATTGCGCAGTCTTGGTGCTGAGGTGTATTGGGAAGACAAGTCGCTGATAGTGGATACTACTCATGCGGAAGGCCATGAGACTCCCTATGAACTGGTATCTAAGATGCGTGCCAGCATTTCGGTTTTAGGCCCTCTTTTGGGACGATTTGGCTGCGCAAAGGTGGCTATGCCTGGTGGCTGTAATTTGGGAGCACGCAAGATTGATATGCATCTTAAAGTGCTACAGGCAATGGGAGTCCATTTCAAAAATGAACACGGCTATCTCTATGCCTCTACGCCCAATGGCCTACATGCGGCCGATGTGCTGCTGGAATTTCCCAGTGTTGGTGCTACGGAAAATATGCTGATGGCAGCTGTTGCAGTAGAGGGAACTTCCGTTATTGATAACGCTGCTCGTGAGCCTGAGATTGTAGATTTGGCAGATATGCTCAACTCAATGGGCGCTCATGTTGAAGGGGCAGGATCTCCTACTATTACAGTACACGGTGTTCCGCTCTCTTCTTTGCATCCTTGTGAGCACACTACAGTAGGGGATCGTATCGAAGCGGGTACGTATTTAACCGCAGGCGCCTTATTGGGAGGCCCTGTCACCGCAGTTGGTATCGACCCTTCCTTTTTGCGCATGGCAATCATGAAGCTTGAGCAGATGGGTTGCGAGGTTACAACAACCGATGATTCCATTACGGTTTACCGCGATAAGCCTTTGCAGGCGGTGGATATTCAAACACTTCCTCATCCAGGTTTTCCAACCGATCTTCAGGCTCAATTCATGCTGCTTACCGCTCTTGCGCAGGGCAATTCGGTTATTTCAGAAAACATTTTTGAAAACCGATTCATGTTTGCCTCTGAACTCAATCGTATGGGCTCCAACATTACCGTAGAAGGGCATCATGCGCTCATCCAAGGGGTTGACAAGCTTCAGGGCGCTCCGGTTTCTTCGCCTGATCTTCGCGGAGGGGCAGCTCTTGTTATTGCGGGTCTTGCAGCGGAAGGTGAAACAGTTGTTCACGATATTTATCACATTGATCGTGGATACGAAGATTACGTAGGTAAGCTCTCTTCACTTGGAGCTCGCGTTGAACGTGTATGCCTTTAGGGCATAGTCCGTTAGTGCTCATCGAAACCAATAGGAATAGATATGTTTGGAAAACGTAAGGACAGCATGCACGGGCGTCCTTCGAGGCGTTCGACGCGTCGCCAGGATGCTTGGTCATCTTCGGTAGTGGGATCGCATGCCCGCAGACAAACAAATACTCATACGCATACGTCCCGTTCGACTGGTACTCACAGGCGCCCTTCTTCTCAACGGGTAAATACGCGATCGGGAGAAATTAATCAGATTCGTTTTCAATCTCGCTCGGTCGATGAACGCACAGCGCGTCATCAGACGGGCGGTTCTCGTACTGCAACGTTTATGCGCCGTCGCGATAGGATGCGCTATGTGGTAATAGCGCTTGTGGTGTTAGTGGTGGTTGCTATTGCGCTCACGCTGGGCAATTGCGCTTTTCGTGGATCGGTGTCTTCTTCAATGGCGCTTGACGATCCCGAGGTAAGCAATGCTCTTGTGGCACCCGCCTCGGATACCGATCCGTTCTATGTCCTGCTCGCGGGTATTTCCGATACCGATCCCGCAGGTGAAACAGCAAGCTATACAGCGGTATTGCGCGTGGATGTGCCGAACAAGACCATCTCCTTGCTCAATATCCCGAGTGCAATTTCAGAAACTTATGACAATGCTCCCGATTCTGCCACGATGCTTCGTGATGCACCCTATGCAGTTAATGAAGGAGAATTGGTACGACGTGTTTCTGGGTTGATCGAACAAGATATCAATCATTACGTTCGTATAACCGATAGTGACTTTGTTGCCCTTGTTGATGCACTTGGTGGCTTGCAGGTCAATGTAGACACCTATGTTGATGATCCCACTGTTGGTACGGTCGTACTTGATCCCGGCGAGCAAACGCTCAATGGCGAACAGGCTCTTGCCTATGTGAGTGCGAAAAACTATAGCAGTGGCTTTGAGCAGCGCTCTTCTATTCAAAATGAAATATTTACCGCTCTCATTGGCGCTATTCAGGACAAAGGCGGTATTGGCTTTGCTATGAGCGCGGATACTATTGCGGGCAAAATTAAAACCGATATGAGCTATGATGTGCTGAATTCCATTGCGGGAATGTATAGCGATGCCGCTATCTATAGTGCAGTAGTTCCTGGAAGCGACACGACAGCAGGAGATAGCGTATATTGGTCAGTCGGCTCGACGTTTTCGCAGGTGCTTGATAAATTCAAGTCTGGGCAAGACATGAACATTTCTATTGACACAAGCGGTGTAGACAAGAGTGCGGTTTCTATTACGGTGCTCAATGGCGCGGGTATTGATGGCTATAGTGCTCAGGCGGCAGAGGTTCTTACCAATAATGGATTCAAGGTTGACGAAACAGGCAATGCAGAATCCTTTGTCTATGATGAAACGCTCGTCATCTATCGAGAAGAAAAAGATAAAACCGCTGCTGAGGCAATTGTGCAGGCATTAGGAAAGGGGCGAACCGTTTCTGCGGGCGTGTACTATTCGCTTAAAACTGACGTACAAGTAGTGGTGGGTAAGGACTGGACTAATGTTTGATCCGGTTGCGTATATTAACGAACCGCGTTGGCAAACTATGAGTTTAGGGCTCGAGCGTATCTCTGAGCTGCTTGAGCGTTTAGGTAGCCCACAAGAGCATTTGCGATTTGTGCATGTTGCCGGAACCAATGGCAAGGGTTCTACCTGCGCGTTTATGGCACGTATTCTGCAGGAATCAGGTTATAAAGTAGGGCTTTTTACCAGCCCATATATAGAGTATTTCGAAGAGCGTATTCGCATCAATGGGCGTCCTATTTCCCGTGAAGCATTATGCGAAGTAACCCTTCTCGTTCGCGATGTTGCCGAAGCTATGGAGGAACATCCGACCGAATTTGAACTTATGACAGCGGTCGCGTTTCTTTATTTTGCGCGCGAGGAATGCGATGTAGTGGTTGCTGAAGTGGGTCTTGGTGGCCGTCTTGATTCTACCAACATCATTAAGACGGTAGAGGTTGCCCTCATTGCTCCTATTTCGTATGACCATTGTGCTTTGCTGGGAAACACCTTAAGCGAAATCGCGCATGAGAAAGCAGGCATCATTAAGTCGGGTATGGCGGTAGTAAGCGCAAAGCAAGAAGACGAAGCAACTCGTGTTTTGAAAGAATGTGCTGCCCAAAAAGGCGCTTCACTTCGTTTTGTGAATGCGGATTCGCTGCAGGGTGCCAATGACGATTTTTCTTATTGCACCCAACAACAATATGCGGTTGAACCGCGGCAAGAAGATGGCCTCAAAGAGGGGCCGGCATCTTTGAGGCAAGCCGATTGTGCTAGTAGCAACGACAAAGAAAACGCCTATGTGTCGAATGTCTCGACAAAAACCTACGATCATCTGTACTTATCGCTTCTGGGAAGTTATCAGCGCTTCAATGCCGCTTTGGCAATCGAAGGGTGTGAGGTTCTCAGACAAAGGAGATGGGATATTCCTGATGAGGCGCTGTATAAGGGGTTGGCTCATGCCTATTGGCCGGGTCGGTTTGAGCTTATGAGTACCGCACCTGATGTTTTGATTGACGGTGCTCATAATATTCATGCTGCTCGTCAGCTGGTTCGCGAGCTTGATCAGCGCTATCCGCTACGTCGTATTATCTTTTGCTTGGGTGTTATGGCCGATAAAGACCATCAGGAGATGCTTGAGCTCTATGCTCCTCTTGCTAAGGCATTTATCTGTTACGCTCCCTTCATGGATCGGGCATTGCCGGCTCATAAACTGGCAACAGAGGCCATGAAAACGCTTGCTCAGTTGCCAGAGGAAGAACACGGACAGGGCTGCGTAGTACAGGTCGCAGCTTCTCCTGCGCAAGCGCTTCACGCAGCTCTTGAAATGGCGGGACAACATGATGTGATTTGCTGCTGCGGAAGCTTATATGGCATTGCGGCTCTTAAGGAAGCGTTTTCTCAAGAAATGTCCAAAAGAGATGCTTAAATGCATTTTGCGCTTTGAATCATTGATTGCTTTTGTGGAGCATTCTGGGAGGTTTGCCAAACAGCGATTACAAACTCGCATCTAAGCAAAGTATCCTTTATACTATTCATCTGTTGAAAGAGTATCTCGATTGGGTTTGGCCGGCGCCATGTTTCGAACCTGGTCAGGTCCGGGA
>USIG01000128.1 GCA_900554685.1 uncultured Cryptobacterium sp. | reverse complement strand
TATGAGGGTCAGGCCAACTATTGCCTCTTGACAAAGTCCTGCTCATATTAAAATAGGCTCCCCAAACGGGGAGCCTAAGGGTATGTGTAGGAAGCCAAAACCAAGGAAGAAACGATTACGAAAGGATCCTACACCTTATAGCCTGTGTATAGTACAAGGCTTACTTTGCCTTGTACTTCTTAACCAACTGACGACCAGCAATGTAGTTCATGATCTCAGTGGTGCCGCCGCCCATTTCGTTACCACGAAGGTCAGCCCAAATACGGCCAACGCGGATTTCCTTGGTGTAACCAATAGCAGCATAAATAGCCATTGCCATGTCAGCTACGCGAGTGAGCTCTTTGCAGGCATAGCCCTTGAGCAATGCAGACTCAAGACGAGTGGATTCGCCGCGGTCGATCATGTCAACTACCTGATACAGACGCATACGTACGTTTTGGATGATGTTTTCCATCTCGCAGAGATGCTCCTGGATCTGGGTCTGATGAGCGATAGGCTTCTTGAATGCGATACGTTCAGAAGCATAAGCGCCAGCGTCGTTCAAAGCTGCCTGAGCAAGACCGAGAGAAGATGCAACAACTAAGCAGCGTTCGAACTCAAGCTTCTTCATAAGGAGCTTCCAGCCCATGCCAGCTTCGCCAAGACGCATATCCTCGGTGAGTACTACGTTGTCGAAGAACTGATCAACGAAAGGAATTGCCTGCTGACCAACCTTGTCAAGCTTAGCAACAGTGAAGCCAGGAGTATCGTTAGGAATGAGCCACAGAGAGTACTTGTCGTTCTCGTAAGAAGGATCTTCATCCTTAGCTACAACCATGGTGTAAATGGAAAGACCACCAAGGGTAACCCAAGTCTTCTGGCCGTTGAGTAGGTAAGTGCCGTCGGGCTGCTTTTTGGTTACGCAAGTCATAGCGTTGTTGTCTGAACCAGCAGCAGGCTCAGAAATAGCAGAACAAGCAATGCAGGTGCTTTCGACATTTTCGATAGCATCCATAATCATTTCCTGCTGTTCTTTGGTGCCGAAGTCAATTACGTCAGTGATGGTATTGAAGTCGGTTACGAAGGGAAGGGTAACACCAGTGAACTCGTGAAGCTTTTCTACCAAAAGAACCTCAGTGAGCTTGTCTACTGGAACGCCACCAACTTCCTCAGGAAGACCCAGCATCATAAAGCCAGCTTCACGATAAGCCATAGCTGCTTCGATGCTGATGTGGTGATCTACTTCGTAAGCCTGCTTTACCGCTTCATCAGTGAAGTAGCGGTTAGCATACTCACGAGCGCTTTCGATCAGCAATTCCTGTTCGTCAGTAAGCTGAAAATCCATAATTACGATCCTCTCCTCATTATTTGATCGAATGGAACAGAAAAACATTCACGATCGAACGTCCTGTTCAAACCATATCCTAGCATTTGAACGCGTTTTGCTCTATGAGGGGAACTATTTACTTTTTATATATAATTTTCAACTTTTTGTAACTGATTGTTATAACTAGCAGATCAGCGGCGCAAATCAGCATAAGGTTGCTAAGGCAGTGATGAGAGGTTTGCTTCTGTGAGGGGAGCATAACCTGCCAGCTGCCAGCTATCAGTCTTCTCGAGCAAGCAGCTTAACGGCGAGAATCGCCCAACTCTTCCTCGGAGCAAGAAGCGGGAGATTCTTTATAGGTAAGAGAAGCAATAAGAGGCATGATAAGCACGGTTAGTGCACCTGCCGAAACCAAAACCGAAGCCAAAGAAGCCGACATGGCGCCTGCACTTACTGCGACAGATGTCACGGCAACAATTAAGGGAAGGGCAGTTGTGCAGTAGAGCGAAACCGTTACGTGGTTGCTTGTGCCAAGGGCCTTGACTGCAGGAGCTTTGTCGCTGTGCATCGAGATAAAGATAGGTAGTGCGCGTACCAGCAAAAGCAAGGCAATAAATCCAACCAAAAGAAGTGGTTGTGTTGCGACGGCGCTTACGTCAATCTTTGCTCCTGAAACAACAAAGAAGAGTGGGATAAGAAAACCGTATCCAATGGCGGTTAGTTTTTCTTCGAGTATGTGATCGTTTTCGGGAACGATGTAGCGCAAGATGAAACCTGCCGCAAATGCACCAAGTACAATGTCTAAGTTAAAGAGTGACGAAATTGCAACAAGTGCAATAAGAAGAAGCATTGTTACACGCACGAATGTTTGTGAGGTTGTGTTGCGACCCTGGGAAAGAATAAGAAAGATTTGATGTTCGGCTTTTGAGGCACGCTGTCCAAGAACAGCAACTAATACTGCGAGCGCAATAAACGCAAGCAAGATAACAACGGTCATCCATGCTGCGCGAGTAGAAAGCAAAAGTGCCATGGCAATAACAGGGCCAAGTTCACCCCATGTACCATAAGATAAAACGCTTTCTCCTACTTTATTAGTAAGTAATCCTCGCTCTTTCAAAATTGGCATAAGAGCGCCAATGGCGGTGGTGGTAAGTGCAATAGCAAGGGCAAGAGCATCTATGGTTAATTCTCCAAAAGAGACATGGAAGATACTCATAACAAGCACAAATGCTATAGCGAGGGTGACAAGCCAGGTTTTGAGTCCGCGTTTACCCTCGCGGCCAGTGATGGTTTTAGGATTGATTTCGAAACCAGCGAGCAAAAACAGCATGGCACAACCCAAATCAGATAAAAACAAAACATTTTCGTCGAGCCATATATGGTTTAAAACCGAGGGACCCAAAACTGCTCCTCCTATAAGGAGCAAGACGGTTTCGGGGATAGGCTTTTTCGGAATAAGGTTTGCAATAAGGGGTGCAAGGGCTGCAATCAGCGCGATGATGGCAAGAGATATAAAGTCATGAGTCATATGAAACGAGTCCTTTTGTAGGTAAACGGATCCTTTTAGTTGGCCCCGTTCAATAGGTGCACCACGTAGTCGTAAAGTGTGCGCAACTAAATACTCTTACATGAACTCTTGCGCGATAGGGCAGGGTACTCTGAGTGCAGAGTATAGAGGGCGCAGTATGTAGTGATGCAGTATTGAGCGAGCCTCAATCCTCTTATTTGAAGAGGGCTAAAGAGTTTCTTATGGGACAGATGGATTATAGCAAGAGAATAAAAAGAGCTTCTTTTCAAATGCGGTTTCTTAGGTAGTATTAAAAAGCTTTTCTAGGTAAAGCAACACGATGTGCCCATAAAGGGCTGGTAATGCTCTAAGAAATCAGTAAAGAAAGGCAGTATTTGTGGCGTCAAAAACCCAACGAAAAAAGCAACACATGAATGCTCGAGAGGCATTGCCCTTAGCGGGAATTACTATTTCTACGTTTATTTTCTGCACCTCTGAATTTATGCCTGTGGCGCTTTTGACTGATATTGCTTCAAGTTTTTCGGTTACAGAATCGCAGGCAGGCATGCTCATCTCGGTATATGCTTGGATGGTGATGCTTCTTTCGCTTCCTCTTATGATAGTGGCATCACGCATTGGATTTCGTCGCCTCTTTCTTATAATCGTGGCGCTGTTTGCCCTCGGGCAGTTTTTATCATCGCTTGCCACAAGCTATTTCATGCTTATGGCGGCACGTATTGTAGTGGCGTGCGCTCATGCAATTTTTTGGTCGATCGCACCTCCTATGGCAATTCGAGTGGTAAGTGAAGACCACCGCCATATGGCATTAGGTATGGTGGTAATGGGAGAATCGGTTGCCCTTATTGCAGGGTTGCCTATTGGGCGCGTAATTGGTCTTGCGCTTGGTTGGCGTATGACGTTTGCCTGTGTTGCGCTCTGCAGCGTTTTGATATTTATCTATCTTTACTTTGTCTTGCCTTCTCTTCCGGCAACCAAGCCTTTTTCTGTTCGTAGGCTTCCGGTTCTTATAAAAACAAAGCCTCTGCGAAGCCTTTATATATTTGTAGGGGTTTTGATGAGTGCTTACTATATGTGCTACAGCTACATTGAGCCTTATCTGCTTCAAAGCGTAGGACTTGAAGAACAGGTTGTAACCATAGTTATAGCCTTTTTTGGTGTGGCGGGCATTGCGGGAAGTATGCTGTTCTCAAAAATGTATGCCCGATTAAGGCTGAAGTTTCTTTGCCTGTGTGTGTTCGGTCTCGTGGCGGCTTTCCTTGCCCTTTACATAAGTAAGGAAGTGTTGGTAGGAGTAGTTGTGGCATGCATGGTACTTGGAATGGGAAGTACTGCAATAAATGCTGCGCTCCAATCGGAGGTAATTCGTTATTCAAGCCTTGATGATCAAGCGGTTGCAACCTCAATCTTTTCCGCAATCTTTAATTTCGGAATTGGAAGTGGCTCAGCATTAGGTGGGGTAGTAACAAGCTGGGCATCGGTTGGAGTTATTGGTATAGCGGCAGGAGCGTTAGGAATTCTCGCACTTATATATGCGATTGCAGTACTTATTCCACGTTTAAGGATCACACGAGCGTGAATATAGTTGAGTTTAGAAAACAAAGAGACTGTGAATTCTTTGCGAAGAAACAAAGAGTGAAACTTTTAACTTGCATAACTGCTGGTTCGCAAGTATAATTCTCGTTTGCGTCTGGCTGTTTATGGATACACCCGGGCGCGTGGTAACTCGGAATCGTCGGGAACCCTCTCCCAAAGGTTCTCATGGCGGTGATGGAGACCACATAAGATCGAGGGCGTGAACA
>USIG01000127.1 GCA_900554685.1 uncultured Cryptobacterium sp. | reverse complement strand
GATGAGCGCACCGTTTGAAGCAATTTGTTCCGCCATAATGGCAGGAATCATAGTAAACGCCGTGATCAGCTGTTCTACGCCAACTCCTTCAAGGGTAAATTCGTACACCAACAAGCCAGAAAATACACCAGCCAAAAGCGACGAATATACTTCCTTGGTGATAAGCGCCAGGCCAAGCGCCAAAAGCGGTGGCACAATCGACCACACACCAGTGGAAATTAATTCAAAGCCTTCCATGGGTTTCTACTCTCCTTTTCCGCCTGCACCTACCCAAAGTACAGGAATTTACTACAGGCGATTATAGAAGAGTGTTCTCGAAGTTTTTGTCTTTATTTGCAAAACCTCGACCCAGATGCGGTAAATGGCATTCGTGCGAGTAGCCTTTATACAAACTTAGGCGCATTGATGCCAAGCACAATAAGAGAAACGCCACGCATAAGAGCAAAAACTCCTATTAAGATGGCAAACATTTCAGGCATCATGAAGAACCCTATACCAACTAATAAAGTAATAATGCCTGATACCAAAAGCCATCCCCACAAAGGAAACGAAGCTTTTCGGGAAACAAAAGAGCCCATGATTTCATAAAGGGCAAACACAATCGTAAACATGCCCGCAACCCATGGAATTACCATTGCAAACACCATAGGATGCACCACAAACATCAAGCCAACAAGAACATCAACAACACCATAAGCGATAACAAGGCCGGACAAATCGAGCTGATCTCGATCACGTAGGTATGTTCCGATGTTCACCACACCTGAAACGATAAAAGCAGCACCAATCATAAAGGCGATTGAGCCTAAGGTAAGACCAGGG
This sequence comes from uncultured Cryptobacterium sp., assembly GCA_900554685.1. Lineage (GTDB taxonomy): Bacteria > Actinomycetota > Coriobacteriia > Coriobacteriales > Eggerthellaceae > Anaerotardibacter. Next base: position 3,870 of record USIG01000127.1, on the reverse strand, counting down.
AAGAACAAACACACGGCTGCAAAAAGTACAAGTAGTATTCCCGCTACAATAAGTTGCCAGTTTTTCCCACTATATGGCGATGTCATAACATCCTTCTTCCCTGTTATTTCAAAATCTAAAAACGTAGATCTTTAGAGAGCTTGCCTATTCATAAATAGCTTATTCATTAATTATAGAGAGACATCTAAATCCCCAGGTTTCAGTTAATCAACAAATGTCCAAGTAAACAGACAAAACCGCTGCATAGAGGTATAGGAAAACACCAACAAATACTATGAGGAAATTAAGCGTTTGGTATGATGAGCTCTAAAGACCTTATAAGCGTACAAGGGAGGACGCATTATGAAATTGGGGTTCATCGGCTGTGGCAATATGGCCAAAGCAATCATCAAGGGCATTGTTTCAAGCAATCTGGTGCCCGCAACTGATATCTGCGGATCAAATGCCACTAAAGCGCACGCGGAAGCAGCCGCGCAGGAGCTAGGCATTTCAACCTCCACCGACAATAAAACTGTCGTAGAAAAGAGTGACGTTATCTTTTTGAGCGTCAAGCCCTATCAGTACGCTGATGTTATTGCTGAAATTAAAGACACTCTGACCGAAGAGCAAATTATCGTTACTATCGCCCCTGGTAAAACTATTGCGTGGCTTACTGAGCAATTTGGTAAACCAACCAAAATCATCCGCACCGCACCAAACACTCCTGCATTGGTAGGAGAAGGCTTAACTGCCTACCATGCAAATGAATTAGTATCCGAAGACGAAATTTCTTACGTAGTACGCCTGCTGGAAAGCTTTGGGGTAGCCCTCGAACTGAAAGAGTCGCTTTTGGATGTTTCTGCAACGGTAGGCGGATCTTCCCCAGCCTATGTGTATATGTTTATTGAAGCCATGGCAGATTCCGGCGTAGCTGAAGGACTGCCTCGCGCACAAGCCTACGAAATTTCTGCTCAGGCTGTTTTAGGTGCAGCAAAAATGGTTCTTGAAAGCGGAAAGCATCCTGGCGAGCTGAAGGATCAGGTTACCTCTCCTTCAGGTTCTACTATCGAGGGTGTTCAAGTCCTTGACGAAAGAGGCTTTCGTGGCACTGTCATCGCAGCGCTTCGTACCGCAGTAGCAAAGGCGCGTTCTTTGTAGCAAGCATCCGCGCACGCCTTATGATAGGCGCACTTTTACAACACGCGTATTCACACTTTCACCACGCGCCTTAGCGATTGTCACCGCATGACAATTGTTTCGTGAATCCCTCGTGAAGGGGAAAGCCAAACGCCTTGACAAGCAATATCTGGATACTAAAATCTGTTTTAGCACTCTACCATTGAGAGTGCTAATTTTGTGACTAAGAGTAAAGACCACGGCACTTGTGTTATTCGGAAAGAAGGACTTGTTTCATGCGTAAATTTAAAACCGAGAGCAAAAAGCTGCTCGATCTGATGATCAACTCCATCTATACCAACAAAGAAATCTTTCTTCGCGAGCTCATATCCAATGCATCAGATGCGGTTGATAAACTCTACTTCAAAAGCCTGACCGACCAATCTATTGGCATCAGCAAAGACGACCTTGAGATAGATGTTGATTTCGATAAAGAATCGCGCACTATTACCATATCCGATACTGGCATCGGCATGACCAAGGACGAATTAGAAACCAATCTGGGTACCATCGCTCATTCCGGAAGCCTCGAATTCAAAACCGACAACGCCGAAGCTCAGGGTGAAGACCTTGATATTATTGGCCAATTCGGTGTTGGCTTCTATTCTTCTTTCATGGTGTCCAAACGCGTCATGGTTATTTCCCGCGCATTCAACAGCGATGAAACCTGGGTTTGGGAAAGCGACGGTATTGAAGGCTACACCATTGAGCCTGCCACCGAAGAACAAATTGCTGGCCTCCATAGCACCCACGGCACCACTATCGTGCTGTTTTTGAAGGACAATACCGAAGAGGAAGATTACGATACCTTCCTTGACCAGTACGAACTTCAGGCTCTTATCAAGCAATACAGCAACTACGTACGCTACCCCATTCGCATGGAGGTCGAAACTCGCAAGCCGCTTCCAAAACCAGAAGATGCCGGCGATGACTATAAGCCTGAATTCGAAACAGTACGCGAAATCCAAACCATCAATTCGATGATTCCTATCTGGAAGCGTCGTAAGTCTGAAGTAAGTGAAGAGGAATACAACAACTTCTACAAGACCGATTTCCACGATTTCTTTGATCCGATCACTTCTATTTCGGTTCATGCAGAAGGCGCCCTTACCTACGATGCGCTGCTCTTCATCCCAAGCCGTACTCCGTATGACTTCTATAGCAAGGATTACGAAAAGGGCTTGGCGCTCTACAGCTCAAACGTTCTCATTCAAGAAAAGTGCGCCGAACTTCTGCCTGATTACTACAGCTTTGTTCGCGGTGTTGTCGACAGCCAAGATCTCACGCTTAACATTTCGCGTGAAACCCTTCAGCACAACAGCCAGCTACGCGCTATCGCAAACAAGCTGGAAAAGAAAATCACCAGCGAGCTGGGCAAAATGCGCGACAACGATCGCGAAACCTACGAAAAGTTCTTTGAGAACTTCGGGCGCAACATCAGCTACGGCATTTACTCAAGCTATGGCATGAAGAAAGACACCTTAGCTGACCTGCTTTTGTACTATTCCGCAAAGCAGAAGAAGATGATCACCCTCAAAGAATACGTTGAGGCTATGCCAGAAGACCAGAAGTCCATCTTCTACGCTGCAGGCGAATCGGTTGATCGTTTGGCTCGTCGTCCAATCGTCAATACCGTACTTGGTAAGGGATACGATGTTTTGCTGTGTCCTCAGGATGTCGATGAATTCTGCCTCACCTCTATGAACGAATATGAGGAAAAGCAGTTCAAGAACGTTGCAGGCGGCGATTTGGGTCTAGAAACCGAAGACGAAAAGAGCGCTGCTGAGGCTATTACGAAAGAAAACGAAGAACTGTTTAACGCTATGAAGGATGCCCTTGACGGCAAAGTTAAGCGCGTGGCTGTTTCTTCGCGTCTCTCCGATACTCCTTCTTGCGTAACTGCTGAAGGTCCTATCACCCTTGAAATGGAAAAGATTTTAGCAGCAGGCCCCGATGGTGATCACGTGAAAAGCGATCGAGTCCTTGAATTAAATGCTGAACACCCCGTATTTAAGGCACTGCAGAAAGCATTCGAGGATAAAGATGAAGATAAGGTAGCGTCCTATGCTCGCATTCTCTACGATCAGGCATTGATTACCGAAGGTTTGCCTATTGACGACCCCGTAGCTTACACCCAAGCTGTGTATAAGTTCATGGCATAAAAATAAGATGATGGCTACGTTGGTGGCTCTGCTGTAGTTTTTCTACCTAGCAACGTCAATTGTCTAACTTTAAAAACCTCGCAGTTAACTGCGAGGTTTTTTGCCGCCTAAGTTTATAGCTTGATGATTGTGCTCATGATCAAAAGGTGAACGCTAATCTACTATTCTCATCGCGCCAACGCTTGGCATTAAACAAATATTCGAATTGTTTTCTGCCTAAAAGACTAGGATTTTTTGCCGTAAAAGCTTCCGTTTGCTTTATATACGTCCAACTCCCATTGGCGTCGATTGCTGTTTGCAACCGTATCAAGAATCAAGCCTGTTGCAAACGATAGAGCCGCACATCCCGCAAGAGCAATAGATGCCAACATGGTAGGTATGCGGGGAACCAGTCCTGTTTGCGCATACTCTATCAACACCGGCACCGCTGCAACAACAGCCAAGATAACAAGAAGTAAAGCCAGCCAGCCAAAAAATGCCAGAGGACGATAATCCTTAAACAGCGCCGTAATAGCCTTCAATACTTTCGCGCCATCCCCAAACGTGGAAAGTT
>USIG01000126.1 GCA_900554685.1 uncultured Cryptobacterium sp. | reverse complement strand
TTTTCCTTGCGATGGTATACTTATTCACTGCATGTCAAGATTACCGTATCTAGTGGATAGTTCTTGCGTGGTTTTACCTACCGATCAGCAAGATCACCGCATCTTAAAAGCTATAAAAGAGAGGCAACTAACGTAATGAGTGTAGATAGTTTCGAGGCTAGCCTTCATCGCAGTGATGAAATCCGCGCCGATCTAGATAAGAATCCTGATAAGTATCTTATGCTTTCGGGCGATAGACCAACAGGCCGTCTTCATCTGGGACACTATTTCGGCACTATTAAAGAACGAGTTGTTCTGCAAAATAAAGGTATTGCTACCAATATCATCATTGCCGATTACCAAGTGATTACTGACCGTGATACGACTGAGCATATTCAGGACAATGTCTACAATATGGTCATCGATTACTTGGCTTGTGGTATTGATCCCGAGAAGACTATGATCTTCACTCATTCTGCGGTGCCTGCACTCAATCAGCTGCTCTTGCCCTTTTTGTCGTTAGTCACTGAATCTGAATTGCATCGTAATCCTACCGTTAAGGCGGAAATGGAAGCATCGGGCCATGCTCTTACAGGATTGCTTCTTACCTATCCAGTACATCAAGCATGCGATATTTTGTTCTGCAAAGGCAACATTGTGCCAGTAGGTAAAGATCAGCTTCCTCATATTGAAGTGACCCGTCTTATTGCTCGTCGTTTTAATGAGCGATACGGCAAGGTGTTCCCTGAGCCGGAAGGGCTTCTTAACGACGATACTCCCGAGATTCCTGGTCTTGATGGTCGCAAAATGTCAAAGAGCTACGGCAATGCTATTAGTCTGTGCTTTACCGAAGAGGAAACAGCAAAGCTTATTAAGAAGTCCAAGACCGATTCTGAGCGCATGATTACCTTTGATAAGGAAAATCGTCCAGGGGTTTCTGCTCTGCTTACCACAGCGGCTCTCTGCACGGGAAGAAGTGAAGAAGAGATTGCCGAAGAGATTGGCAACGCTGGTGCTGGTGCTTTAAAGAAATACGTTACCGAAAGTGTGAATACCTATCTTGCTCCTATTCGCGAGCGTCGTCGTGAATTGGAAGGCAAAAAGGATTACGTTCTTGAAGTACTGCATGAGGGCAATCGTCGTGCTAACGAAATTGCTAATGCGACACTTGATGAAGTGCGCGAAGCTATGCATATGGTTTACTAGAATTTCTGCCTGTCTCGTGGCTGTGAAGCGAGACAGGCAATCTTATCTCAAATACCGTGCCACTATTTTCGCTGCTCTGTACTTCTATACTGCCGTGATGGAGATCTACCACGCGTTTGCAGAGTGCAAGGCCCAGGCCACTTCCCTCAGAGGAGTGCGAGGTATCGCCTTGATAGAATTTGTCAAAAAGATGCTTCTGCGTCTTTTTATCCATACCGCAGCCTTCATCAGATATCCAACAAACAATTTCATCGTTTGAGGTGTTGCGTTCCTCTTCGTTTTCCCTGCCTCCATAAAGCGCTATGCTTACGGTGCCTCCTTCAGGGGAGAACTTAATGGCATTGTCAAGAATGTTCATCCAAAGTTGCGAGAGATAGTCTTTATTGCCTTCAATCGTACATTCATCTATACCAAGCTGTATGGCAACGTTTTTTTGCGACCATTTTGGCTCCAATACCAGTGTTGCTCGGCGTAGCTGCTCTGCTATATCAACTTTTTGAATATCGGGCACGATAGAAACTGCTTCAATTTTTGAAAGAGCCAAGATACGCTCAGAAAGTCCTGCGAGGCGTTCAGATTCGCTTACGATAATGTCGAGGTAGTCTTTTTGTTCTTCGGCGGTTACATTGCCTTCACGCAGTAATTGAGCAAACCCGGAAAGGGAACTGATGGGAGTGCGAAATTCATGAGAAAAATCGCTGATAAAGTTTGAGCGCATGAGCTCTGTGCCCTCTAATTCTTTCGCTGCGGTATTGAAGTTTTCGCTGAATTCACTTACTTCTCTTACCTTGTGCTTGCCGGCTAGATTGAGGCGAACTTTAAAATTTCCTCGAGCAAGTTCATTCATTGCAGCAGACATCAAGCGAAGGGGACGAATAAGGGTATGGTTTATGCAAACAGAAAGAATGATTGATAAAACGACGGATCCCAGTGCAATTACAAGGAGCACAGTAGGTAGTGCTGTGAGCTGCTCAAAGCTTAATAATCCGCCTGAAACCAAATAAGATCCCGCTATTCCAATAATTGAGGCCATGACAGCTATTAGGATGGCAATTATAAAAGCAAGTATGGCGCCCAGTGCCGCGCTGCGGGCGAAAGACCATACACTGAATTGAGTGTTTTTTACTCCTGCTTTTTCAGGGATGGATGTATTTCTGTATTTCTTAATTACCATATAAACCTTATTCGTTGATCTTTAAAAAGAAACCTGGACAGTGCAGAGGTCTCGGTGCTGGTCGTTTTTATCTAGTGCTTTAGCCTTTATTAAACGTATCTTTTCGTGTCCGCTTTACTTCATAAAGAGGACTATTGTTTTGGATCGGGGGAAGAAACTGTTGCACGATATCCTAATCCTCTAACTGTTTGAATGGTGAAATCATCCCATTCTTTAAAGCGGTTACGAAGTCGGTTGATATGAACGTTGACCGTATTTTCAGCACTTTCGGTATCCCATCCCCAAATATCATCTAGCAGCTGCATACGGGTAAAGGTGTGATTGGGATAGGAAAGAAGTTTAAAAAGAAGCTGAAACTCTTTAGGTGGAAGCGTTATGGTTTCGGTTCCTCTACTTACCGTGTATGCATTGGAGTCAAGTGCCGTGCGACCAATGACGAGTGTTTGCTCATCGGAAATATTGGCACGACGCAACAGCGCCCGTACGCGCAAAACCAGTTCCTGCATATCGGCAGGTTTGGTTAAGTAATCATCGGTACCCGCCAGAAAACCTTCGCGTTTGTCTTGCGGCATCTGCTTGGCGGTTAGCATAAGAATGGGAAGATCATAACCCGCTTCGCGTAATTGACGAGTAAGTTCAATACCGTCTATGCGTGGCATCATAATATCGCTTATGAGCATATCGACGTGGTTTTCATCAAGTACTTCAAGTGCCTCTTGCCCATCAAAAGCAGGGAGCGGATCATGACCAGCCCTACGAAGCACTGCGCAGATTAATTTGTTGGCGTTTTTGTCGTCTTCGGCAACCAGAATGCGCGCCATATATCCTCCTAGCTCATTTCATCAATGGTCTAGCTTCATAAGATCAGTAAACCCTATGAGCATAAACGAAAGATAAACAGGGTTGTTTATCAAGTTTTAATAAGCGGTTTATGTTGCGAGCTCATAGTAAATGCCGTCAGAAGCGTTAAGGGGCACGGGAAGTAAACATAAGATCATCGCTCCCTTTTCGCTTCTGATGGTAGGGCAGTTAAATCACAAAGAGGAGAAAATATATGTATTGCATGAACTGTGGAAACGAGCTGAAGACTGGAGTTAAAGCATGCGAGGTGTGCGGAGCGGCGGTTCCGACAGGGGCAGTCGTCCCGATGGAGGCAACAGTTTCGACGGGAACTTTTGCAGGTAATCCGGCTCATCCTACTCACAACTCCTTTGAATACACCCGTACGGTTGTTGATAGTGATCTTGTGACGGTAGCATCTGATTGCTATGAAAATCTTGGTTGGGAAATTACTGGCGTTGCAAAGAATGGAACCAGTCATTCAAGCACCCTTTCTTTTCGTCGCAATAGAAAGGTAAAAGGTAAAGCTCAGCTCGTTAAACTTCAGCGTAAAATGGACGATTTGCTTTCAACGTTGGCGAATCTTGAGCAGGAAAAAACTCGCAGGGCAAGCATTCAGGCTATTGCTTTAGGAATTCTTGCAGCACTTATTTTGGGCGTTGGTATGTGCTGCACTATGGTGTGGGCCGACACGCTCATGGCCCCGGGTATTGTTGTTGGGGTGATTGGTCTAATTGCTTGTGTGGCAAATTATTTCTTATTTCGTAAGACAGTAGCTAAGGAAACAGAACGCGTTACTCCCCGGATAGAGGCTACGTATGACAGCTTAGCAACGTTATGCGAGGAAGCTCAAACAGTTCAGGCAGCTTGATGAGGGCAAGGAATTGCCGATCGGGGAAGGTGAATGCTGTGAGCACTCTAAAGCGCTGGGCTATCCGTATCGTTAAGCTGTTAGCGATATTGTTGGTGGTCGGTTTTGGGATACCTTTCCTGATTGGTGGATGCCTGCAGCTTGCGGGAGGTTTTTGATCTTTTTTGTGTTTAGGGAGAAGGTGTAGTCAATTGTATTGTGGAAGTTACAGAGGGTCATTTAAGGTAGCTATGTAAGAGTTGATAAATGAAGCGCCCGTGAATTTCTCAAAGAGTGGATGAAATAGGGTACAATACTGCAGGTGTCAAAATGAGAAGAGATAATTTTCGCAACGTATTTTGCAAATTATCTTCTTGTTCTATAAAGTGTTTGGCACTGACTTTTAAGGGCCTGTAGCTCAACGGTGGAGCAGGGGACTCATAATCCTTTGGTTGTCGGTTCGAATCCGGCCGGGCCCACCATAGAATAACAATTAATCACTGAGGTTTTGCCTTGGTGATTTTTTTATCAGCGTTATTAAGGTATCGACTGCTATGACCCACGACCTTGACGGCGTTTGGGATCTCTTGGAACGAGTGGTCTAAATTCGTAAAAAACATTGAGCTATAAAACAAAACAGAGGGTTATAGGAAAAAATGTGTTGCTATAACTCCTGTATAAGTCCAGGTAAGCCCC
>USIG01000125.1 GCA_900554685.1 uncultured Cryptobacterium sp. | reverse complement strand
AGGAACTGATTGAGGTTTCTCTTGATAATGATGTCTTGAAAATTGACGGCAATATGGCTCTTTGCTGGAGCGGAAGTTTGAATTTTAGTGTAGAGCGTTCAGGAAAATCCCTGATTGGCTCTGCTGCATCAGGGGAAGGATTGGTAAACGTCTACCGTGGCACTGGTAAAGTTTTACTCGCACCAACCGCCTATTAGCCTTCGAACACACCGCGAACAAGGTATTCAACATTGCCCTCTGGACCCTTTATAGGCGATTGCACTACTCCGCTAATCGTAAATCCTGCCGCAACGAGTGCTTGATTGACCTCTTTGATCACGCGTTCACGAACCGACTCATCACGTACTACCCCATGCTCGGTTTCCCCATGACGGCTTTCAAACTGCGGTTTAATCAAGCCAAGAAAAACACTGTCTTTTTTGCATAAACGGGCAAAGACTCCAGCCAGGTTCGCCAGTCCAATAAAGCTTAAGTCGCATACAACGACATCAAAAGGAGCCCCTAACATAGCGGGATCGGCTAGTCGTATATTGGTCCGTTCAAAGACCGTTACCCGTTCATCTTGCCTGAGCTGCCAGGCAAGCTGCCCATAATTAACATCAACACAGGCAACACTTTTTGCACCTGCTTGTAAAAGGCAGTCAGTAAATCCGCCCGTTGATGAACCAACATCAATGCACCGAAGTCCCGTGACATCTTCATTGAAATAATCAAGCGCCCCTTGGAGTTTGTGACCTCCTCTGGAAACAAACCTTTTAGCATTCTTGATATAGATATCAACATCAGGCTTTACCTTAAGGGCGGCACTTGTTACATACACATCATCCACGCGGACCTCTTTGGCGATAACAGCACGAAGCACTGCATCACGGCTTGGAAAATACCCCCGCTCAATAAGAAGATCATCAAGACGCTGCTTTGCCATTGTTCTACCTTACTTTAACCAAGAGATTATTCCGCAAACAAACCCTCACCATGACTGCGCGTCTCGGCTAAAGGAATAAGTCCCGTTTCAATAAGATGCAAAAAATCACGTTCAGTCAGAATAGGCACCCCAAGACTTTCCGCTTTTGTGCGCTTAGATCCCGCCGCTTCACCGCAGATAACATAGCTAGTTTTCTTTGAAACACTCGATGATACCTTCGCACCATAAGCCTTGAGACGCTCACCTGCCTCATCGCGAGTCATTCCCGACTCAACCAAACTTCCCGTCAGGACAAAGGTAAGCCCTTCAAGGGTTTGAGGAAGCGCTGGAGCGCTTGCTTCTTGAGTCATGGTAAGCCCAAGAGCTGCAAGTCGATCGATGACCTCAAGATTGACTTCAGTGTGGAAGAAATCAACAATACTTTGAGCAATAATGCTTCCTACCCCATCGAGAGCACCAAGCTCTTCAACGTTTGCTTGCTTGAGCGCATTCATCGAAGGAAAGGCACGGGTAATTGTCTCAGCCATAGTTTTACCAACATGGCGAATTCCCAAACCAAATACCACATGAGATAAAGGCTGTGATTTACTTGTCTCAATCGCTGCAATCAGTTTTTTAGCCATCAAAGGCCCCAGGACAATGGGTTCGCCTTTCACTGTCGTACGTCCCATATCTAAGCCTTCAAGATCTTCATAGCTTAAGGTATAAAAATCAGCCACATCCGTCAGAAGACCTGCTTCTATTAATTTTGCTGTCAGTTCTGCACCCATGCCCTCAATATCCATAGCACCGCGAGATGCCCAATGCATAAGACGCTCATGTGCTTGCGCAGGACAATCCATTGAAACACAGCGATATGCTGCTTCTCCCTCCTCTCGAACGAGCAAGGAACCGCAGCTAGGACAGGTTTTTGGCATATGCCAAACCTGGGCATCCTTTGAACGAAGAGAAAGAATAGGGCGCAATATCTCAGGAATTACGTCTCCTGCCTTACGAACGATTACCGTATCCCCAATGCGGACATCTTTTCGCTGAACCTCATCTTCGTTATGAAGGGTTGCACGCGCAACCGTAGACCCAGCAACAAGCACAGGGTCGAGTTCTGCAACCGGTGTACAGGCACCAGTACGGCCAACTTGTACCGTAATATCGCGCAAAAGGGTTGTTTTCTCTTCTGGAGGAAACTTATAAGCAATTGCCCATCGAGGAGCACGAGCGGTATATCCAAGCTCCTCCTGAAGCGCAAATGAATCAACCTTTACGACTACACCATCAATCTCATAGGGAAGCTGTTCGCGCTTTTCCAGACACTCACGACAAAAAGCATGGACCTCTTTTGCGCTTGTGCAGCGTTTAACATCGGGATTAACATGAAACCCACAGCTGCGAAGCCACTGTAATAATTCCCACTGGCTATTTGCTTCGATGGAGGCTTCCCGAGCTATAGCATACATAAACGTCGAAAGATCTCGTTGCGCGGTAACAGAGGCATCCTTTTGACGCAGAGAACCCGCCGCAGCATTACGAGGATTCGCAAATGTCTTTGAACCTAAAGCCTCAGCTTGTTCGTTAAGCGACTCAAAACTGGACTTCGGCATATAGATTTCACCGCGTATTTCCACAGAAGGAATACCTTCTAGAATGCCTTTAACCCCTTCATCCATTAACCGTAGCGGCACATCATGAACGGTACGCACATTAACGGTGACATCTTCTCCTGTTGTTCCATCACCACGTGTCGCCGCTTGAACAAGCTTTCCCTGCTCATAGGTAAGAGCCAAAGAAGAGCCATCTATTTTTAGCTCACATACTAACGGCACAAAAGACCCGAATGCCGACTCGATGCGTTCCATCCATGCATCGAGCTCTTCAAAGTTCATGGCATTATCCAGCGAGTACATACGCTGTTCGTGAACAACAGGTTCAAACTGATTTCCTACTGCCCCACCAACACGCTGTGTAGGTGAAGAGGGATCTTGAAGATCGGGATGTTCCTCTTCTAAATCGCGCAATTCACGCATAAGCGAATCAAAGGCTGCGTCCGAAATTTCAGGATCATCTAAGACGTAATAGCGATGAGTATGGTATTCAATTTCCCTGCGAAGACGAAGCACTCTTTCTGCAAGTGTTTCCGATGACCCATCGTTCGACAACGCACTATCCTCTAAAGGCTTTTCGCTCTCAGACTTCTGCTCAAGAGAAACCTGATCAGTAGTATCGTTTATCGAAAGGCTTGGAGCAGCATCCTTGTTTGGCATAGATTCCTCATTCTTTTTGAATACTCAAAATACTTTTATGCAGTAGTAAAGATCTTTCAATGCAAAGCAAAAGAGGCCTGAACAAAAACTTTACGATAGCGTTTCGTGAAGCTACTACCTCTCAGCTCTGATTCGAAGTTTCAGTCCTTTTTCGAATAAGCAGCCAGGTTCATTATCGCCTGAGGAATGCATGATAAAACTTCCTCGGCACAAGCACTGATTTGCCCATAGGAATCTTGAGCAACGCACCCGGCTTGAGCATGAACAGACACCCCGAGCACACAAGCATCAAACGCATCCATTCCTTGAGCCAAAAACCCTCCGATAAGACCCGCCAAAACATCTCCGGTGCCGGCTTTTGAAAGCACGGCAGTGCCCTTTGAGATAGTCTCTGTCTTATCACCTTGAGCAATAACGGTATCCTGACCTTTAAACACGACCGTGGCTTGATAATAAAGCGAAAGCTGATGAGCTGCTTCTTCTTGGGTCATGGAAGCAACATCGATATTAAAAGGCTTACCAAGCTTGACTGCCTCCCCAAAATGAGGAGTTAAAACTAATGAGCCCGACAAAAGCGTAAGAGTGTTTTGCCATGTTGAATCATCACGCAGTGCAGGCAGATAGGAAAGAGCGCCCCCATCAAGCAACACAGGACGAGCCGCATAATTTAATACCGATTCTATAAGGGATAAAACGGCGAGATTATCCGTTTCAAATCCAGGTCCAACGACAAAAGCACCTTTGCTTCCTGGCTTTAGGGCCTGTAGCGGTAAAAATTCCTCAAATGAATTAACCACTAAAGATGGTCGATAAAGACGAAGAGTAAGCTTATTTTCAAGTGCGGTAAATACTTGCGTATATCCTGCCCCTGCAAATTGCGAAGCTTTCGCTGCTAGGCACGCAGCACCAGGATAGGAAGGACACCCTGCTACAATAACGCATTTTCCACGGGAATATTTATGAGCATCAGCTGCCGGGTAAGGCAGAAGAGCTGCTAGAGATTCATCTGAAGACATACTCTCACAACCATTTCTTACGAATTTGAAGGAATATCATCAAGCAACGACCTGACCTCTTTAAACTGACGAGTTAATTCTTCTGTCGGACTCATTTTGCGAAGAGGTTCCGCTTGGGCATCCCCCGTTATGGCCATTGCACACGCAACAGCTTCTTTATGAGTATAGGATAGAGAAATAGGCAGCTCTTTGATATTCTTTTCCTTCATTATTTTTTGAGCACGCCGATACAACGCAACGCGCGGTTTTCCTTTACTATCAAGAACAACTTCCACATCACGCATGCCAATACCTTGAGAAAATCCCGTACCCAGCGCTTTAAGAACAGCCTCCTTGGCTGCAAAGCGAGTAGCGTAATGAAACTCAGGTGCTGCCGTAGCGTCGCAGTATGCTTGCTCATCATCAGAAAAAGCACGACGAGCAAAAGCCGGAGAACGTTTTAAGATAGCTCTCATACGATCAATTTCAACAATATCAACCCCAAGCGATACTGAATCAGGCAAAACAGAAGAAGAAGCGCTCTGTTGCGCTTCGTCTTCTAAGCCCGACTGTTCAACAT
>USIG01000124.1 GCA_900554685.1 uncultured Cryptobacterium sp. | reverse complement strand
TCCTGAAAAGGGAGAAATACGAAAACTTGCCAAGATAATGATTGCTCTGTTGGTAATAAATTCTCAAAAGGATTTACCTCGAACCTGGATAGAGAAGGCTGTTTGGCCTGACAATTACACCTCTACGGTAACTTCGAACTTTTACAACTTATGGTCTTATATCAAAAGAACGTTAAGCGCAAACGAAGAGGAACGCCGTTTATTAGGAAGAACACGAGATTCTATCTCGCTGCGTGAGCTTCATATTCTAAGCGATGTGCATATGGTTAATCTTTTATGTAACGAGTTTTCTCTTACTCATGAAGTGGAAGACTGTGTGCGCATCTTGACCCATCTCGAGCGGGTCTATCAAGGTCCTCTTCTGCCTGGTGTTGATAATGCTCAGCTCGAATCGTATCGAAATAAGTTTCAAAATAAAGTGCTCGACGTGCTGGTTGAAGGATCACGCATAATCTATGCGAAGGGAAACTGCTACGTAGCACTTCATTTTGCCGAGTTTGCTTTTGCGCAAGACATTACCCGGGAAGATGTGTGCCATACCTATATGCTTATTCAAAAAGAGCTGGGTTATTATACGGGCGCTATCAATACCTTTTTAGAATGTCGTGGGGCTTTGGTCGAAGAGTATGGCATCGATGCCCCTCGCCGTCTTGATGCTCTGTACGCTGAAATAATCAAGGAAGTTTCCTAAAAAAGATTAAAAAGAATTAAACGTGAAAAAGCCTTGTGTCTCTTGGTTCGGAATTTCTTTCTCTATCGAGCCTGTGATAGAGTGAAACAGTTAAACGAGAAAGTGAGATCATGGGTATTTTTTCTAAGCTTTTAAGCGTGGGCGAAGATAGGCCCCTTAAAAAATATCAAAAGGTTGTTGACACCATTAACAGCCTTGAGCCTCGCATGCAGGCATATAGCGATGAGGAGTTAGCTCATCTTACCGTTGAGTTTCGTGAACGATTGGATGCGGGGGAAGATCTAGACGATCTTTTACCTGAAGCATTTGCTGCTGTTCGTGAAGCAAGTGTCCGTACTTTAGGGTTGCGTCATTTTGATGTTCAGCTTATTGGTGGCATGGCTTTGCATGACGGTAAGATTGCCGAAATGAAAACTGGTGAAGGTAAAACGTTGGTATCTACCTTGGCAGGATACCTTAACGCGTTACCTGGCAACAATGTTCATATTGTTACCGTTAACGACTATTTGGCAGCACGTGACTCTGAGTGGATGGGGCAGGTGTATCGCTTCTTAGGCATGAGCGTTGGCCTTATTCAAAACGGCATGGATCCTCAGAAAAAGATTCCTGCCTATCAGGCTGATGTAACTTATGGAACCAACTCTGAATTTGGCTTTGACTATCTGCGCGACAACATGGTTACCCGAGCAAGCAGACGTGTTCAGCGAGGACATTCCTTCGCAATCGTTGACGAGGTTGACTCCATTCTTATCGATGAGGCGCGAACCCCTCTTATTATTTCTGGCGCGGGTTCTCAGGCGGCTGACACCTATAAAAAGTTTGCTGCTATCATGCCTTCCTTAAAGCGTGATGTTGACTTTGAGATGGATGAAGCAAAAAAGACCATCTACACAACTGAAGTAGGTTTGGAAAAAGTAGAATTCCAACTGGGGATAGATGATATTTTCAGTGATCCAACAGGTCAGCTTCCCAATCACCTACAGCAAGCTTTACGCGCGCAGTTCCTCTTCCATCGTGATGTGGACTACGTGGTTACTGATGGCGAAGTCAAAATTGTCGATGAGTTTACCGGTCGTATTATGGAAGGCCGTCGTTACTCTGAAGGCCTTCATCAGGCGCTCGAAGCAAAAGAGCACGTATTGGTTCGTCAAGAAAACCAAACGCTTGCTACTATTACCCTTCAAAACTATTTCCGTCTGTATGAAAAGCTTTCAGGTATGACTGGTACCGCTATGACAGAAGATGCGGAATTCCGACAGATCTATAAGCTTCCTGTTATGGCTATTCCTCCCAATAAGCCTGTTATCCGTGAAGACTTAAATGACTTAATCTTCCGTACGGTTGATGCTAAGTTCAATGCTGTTGCTGATGATATTACTGAGCGTCATCAAGCGGGTCAGCCTTGTTTGGTTGGTACGGTTTCCATTGAAAGCTCTGAGCGCCTCAGTCGCCTTCTTTCCAAGCGCGGTATCAAACATGAAGTTCTAAACGCTAAGAATCACGAACGCGAAGCGGCTATTATTGCGCAGGCAGGCAGAACGGGCGCTGTTACGATTGCAACCAATATGGCTGGTCGTGGTACTGACATCTTGCTTGGCGGAAACGCCGATATTATGGCGCAAACGTTTTTGGCCGAACAGCTAGGTGATGAGGTCGATCAGGCAACACCTGAGCAGATTCAGGAAGCTAAGGATAAAGCCCAGGCGATTACAAAGCGCGAAAGCGTAGAGGTGCGCAATGCGGGTGGTTTGTGCGTAATTGGTACCGAACGCCATGAGTCCCGCCGTATTGATAATCAGCTGCGTGGTCGTGCCGGTCGTCAAGGAGATCCAGGAACGACGCAGTTCTACTTGTCGCTCGAAGATGACCTGATGCGTCTGTTTGGTGGTTCGCGTATGGATTCCATCAGTCGCATGATGGAAAAGACCGACATGCCTGAGGATATGCCTATCCAAGCTTCGATGGTTTCCAAAGCAATAGAAACTGCTCAGCGTCAAGTTGAATCGGTTAATTTCTCTACCCGTAAGCATGTTCTTGAGTATGACGATGTAATGAACTTGCAGCGCAAGGCGATCTACGAAGAACGCAATGCGATTTTGGACGGAAAAGATTTAACTGAGCGCATGCCAGAAATCATTGAAGATGTGGTGGAAAATGCGGTTCTTCAGTACTGCACACCTAAGCAGGCAAGCGATGACTGGGATATTGAGTCGCTTGATAAATGGCTTCTACAGATGACCGATGATGCTGATATCACGGTTTCATCTATCGACCATGACGATGATGTTAATGAGCTCATTGATGGACTCGTAGAGCGGATAACCGAGCGTTACAATCAGCGCGCTGAGGAAATCGGACCATTGTTCTCCGATATTGCTTCTCAAGTTATGTTGCGATTCCTTGATACAAGTTGGATGGCGCACTTGCAGGAAATGGACTACCTGAAGGCTTCTATTGGCTTGCGTGCTTATGGTCAGCGAGATCCTTTGACCGAGTATCGTGAAGAGGCACATCGAGCTTTTGCCGCTTTAACTGATTCTATTTATGAAGGTTTCCTTCGCTTCTTGTTGCGTGCTCCTCTTGTGGTTCAAGCTGCACCTGTTGAAGAAGAAAAGAACCCTCTCGATGGTAAGGTTACCTATTCGAATCCTGAAGAAGTGCTAAACGAATCGAGCACCTCTTCTCAGCGGGTTCGTGCCGCTCAAGCACAGGCGCAAGGTGTTCCTCAAACACCTAAACCTGCTCCTGAACAGCCTAAACCTCATACTATTCAAAAAGATAAGGATGATCCTTATGCCAACGTTGGGCGCAATGATCCTTGTCCTTGCGGATCTGGTAAGAAGTTTAAAAAGTGTCACGGTGCTAATCGTTGAGTATATGGCAACCTGGCGGCGGACTTAAAGCGCAAGGTGTTTGGGTGAGTTTATAACAACGAAGGGATTTGTACTTTCATGATGACACTCGATGAGGCGCAGCAGCGAATCAACGATGCACGTGCTTATCTTCATATCGATGAGCGTACCCAGCAGTTAGCTGAGCTTGATAAAGAAATTGCCTTGCCAGATTTCTGGAACGATACCGAACATGCACAACAAGTTTCAAAACAGGCATCAACTTTACGTGATGTCATCGAGCGCTACGATGCCGCATGTGCGCTTTTTGAGGATATCCAAACAGCACAAGAGCTAGCTGAGGAAGATCCCGAATTTGCCCAAGAACTGGAAGGGGATTTAGCTCAGCTTGAGAAAACGCTTGATGATTTTGAGGTGGAATCGTGGTTTAGTGGACCGTACGATTCTGCCGATGCGATCGTCTCCATCCATCCTGGAAGCGGTGGTCTTGAGGCGCAGGACTGGACAGAAATGCTGTATCGCATGTACACGCGCTATGCCGATTTAAAGGGGTGGAAGGTTAAAATTCTTGATTTAACCCCCGGTGAAGGTATTGGACTTAACCGTGCAAGTTTCCAGGTGGAAGGCCATAATGCGTATGGTATGCTGCGCAGCGAAACAGGGGTGCATCGTTTAGTGCGTATTTCTCCAACTGACGAAAAAAAGCGCCGTCATACTACTTTTGCGGCGGTGGAGGTTGTTCCTGTGCTGCCCGATGATGATATTTCAGTCGAGATCGATCCAAACGATGTTCGAGTAGACGTTTATCGCTCCAGTGGTCCTGGTGGACAAAGCGTAAATACCACTGATTCAGCAGTTCGTCTTACCCATATTCCAACCGGAATTGTTGTTACTTGCCAAAATGAAAAGTCACAGCTTCAGAATAAGGAAGCGGCATTTCGTGTTTTACGCGGTAAGCTTTATGAATTAGAACAACAAAAACGCGAGGAAGAATTATCCGAATTAAAAGGTGAAAAGATGGATAATTCTTTTGGGAGTCAAATTCGTAACTACGTCCTGTATCCATATCGACTGATTAAGGATACCCGTAGTAATATCGAAAGTGGCAATGTTGATGCTGCCCTTGATGGTGATATTGATGAATTTGTTATCGGATATCATCGTTGGAAGGCATCATTGTAGTAACTGATAAGGTTTCATAAACGACGTAATCAGCAGCCCTCGATCGAAAGGAAGCCATGAATTCCCTTACTGCTAAGGAAAAGGC
>USIG01000123.1 GCA_900554685.1 uncultured Cryptobacterium sp. | reverse complement strand
TATGCATGCAGGAGGAGCTTCCAAATTTTATGTCCTGCTCATATCGTCTTTGCGGTGTTTGGCGGTATGTGATGATAGCGCTTGATAGTGCGAAGGAAGTGGTGAAGTAAAACAACAAAGCAGTAACAAAATCGAAAAAGTTTCGTATCTTTATAAGGAAGATTGCCAATTAAAGGGTGAACTTCCTTATTTTTATGTATTAAAACACCAGGTCAAAATCATGTTTTAGCTATTGAACGAAGGATTAAATCCTCTAGTTCAAATCTAAGTGCATAACACTCATATTTTCTTCACGATGGGTTGCATTCCTGAAGTAACTTGCTAATATGTATAAGCGTTAGCACTCCAAGTGTCTGAGTGCTAAAACGGGTCGAGGATTCAGAACAGAAAGACTAACGGATCACGCGGCCAGTGAACTTTGGTAATAGACGAATAAACCAAAACGAAAAGCTCTGTAATAACTCGGGACAGAGAAATGAATCGGGTTTTGGTTTGTTCGATTTAGACCTTGAGAAAGGAAGTACGTTATGAATCTTAAGCCAGTTGGTGATCGTATCGTCGTCAAGCAAGACGAAGCACAGGAAACCACCGCAGGCGGTCTGTACATCGCAGCTGATTCTAAAGAAAAGCCTCAGACGGGTGTTGTTTTGGCTGTTGGTGAAGGCAAGGTCAACAACGAAGGCAATCATCTTCCCATGCCTGTAAAGGAAGGCGATCGTGTTCTGTATGGCAAATATGGCGGAACCGAAGTGGACGTTGAGGGCGAAAAGGTAATGATCCTTCGCGCTGATGATATTTACGCAGTATTTGCTGAATAAAGGTAGCGATTCATTTTAGGAAAGCTCTTTGCCTTTTATGATGTGTGCTTTCGCTTGATCGTGATTGATTAGCCAAAGAAAATCACATCGATAGTTTTTAAAGGCGTACACCACAAGAAAGGCGTACACCGCAAGAGCTCATTACTTTAGTAACACTTCTTTGAAAGGAATTGTTTTTATGGCAAAGGAAATTAAGTTTGAGGCTGATGCCCGCGCTGGCATGGCTGAAGGCGTCAAGAAGCTTGCAGACGCCGTAAAGGTAACGCTTGGCCCTAAGGGTCGCTATGTTGCTCTCGAGCGTTCTTTTGGTGCACCTCTGGTAACCAACGACGGTGTTACTGTTGCTCGTGAAGTTGAGCTCGAAGATCCTGTGGAGAACATGGGTGCTCAGCTGGTTCGTGAAGCAGCTGTTAAGACCAATGATGTTGCTGGTGACGGTACCACGACTGCAACCCTTCTCGCAGACGTTATCGTAAGCGAAGGCCTTCGTAACGTAACTGCTGGTGCTGATGCTTTGGGTATTCGCCGCGGTATTGTAAAGGCAACCGACGCTGTTGTTGAGGCAATCAAGGCAGATGCAACCGAGATTACTACCAAGGATCAGATTGCAAACGTTGGTACTATTTCAGCAGGCGACGCAGTAATCGGCGAAAAGATTGCTGAAGCAATGGACGAAGTTGGCAAGGATGGCGCAATTTCTGTTGAGGAAAGCCAGACCTTTGGTATCGATATCGACATCGTTCAAGGTATGCAGTATGACCGCGGTTACATTTCTCCTTACATGGCAACCGATACCGAGCGTATGGAAGCTGTTCTGAACGATCCTTATATTTTGCTCACCGACCTCAAGGTAACCTCCATCCAGGATTTGGTTCCTTTGCTGGAGCAGATTATGAAGGCTGGTCGTCCTTTGCTTATCGTTGCTGAGGATGTTGAAGGCGAAGCTTTGGGTACTTTGCTTCTGAACAAACTGCGTGGCACACTCAACGTAGTAGCTATCAAGGCTCCTGGCTTTGGTGATCGTCGTGCTCGCATCCTTGAGGACATTGCAGTAGTAACTGGTGGCAAGGTCGTTTCCAAGGACTTCGGTATGACCTTAGCTGATGTAACCATCGATGCTCTTGGTACTGCAAAGACTGTTAAGGTATCCAAGGACACCACCGTTATTGTTGATGGTGCTGGCGATAAGGCTGCTGTTGATGCTCGTATCGCATCTATGCGTGCTGAATATGATCGTCTCGATTCTGATTTCGACCGCGAGAAGTTGCAGGAACGTCTCTCCAAGCTTTCCGGCGGCGTTGCAGTTCTCAAGGTTGGCGCAGCTACCGAATCTGAACTCAAGGAAACCAAGTCTCGCATTGAGGACGCATTGCAGGCAACTCGCGCTGCTGTTGAAGAAGGCATCGTAGCTGGCGGCGGCGTTGCTCTTATCAACGCAACTTCTGCTCTTGATAAGCTTGAGGCTGCTGATCCTGATGAGCAGGTGGGTATCGAAATCATCCGCAAGGCTCTGGAAGCTCCAATGCGTGCTATCGCAACTAACGCTGGCTATGAAGGCTCCGTTGTAGTTGAAAAGGTAAAGGGCTTTGCTAAGGGTGAAGGCATCAACTTCGCAAATGGCGAGCAGGGCGACATGATCAAGATGGGTGTTAACGATCCTGTGAAGGTAACCCGTACTGCTCTGCAGTCCGCTGCTTCTGTTGCAGCTCTGATCCTCATCACCGAGGCAACCATCAATGAGATTCCTAAGGAAGGTCCCGATCTGTCCGCACTCGCAGGTGCTGGCCAGGGCGGCGGCATGGGAATGATGTAATTTCCCCCTTACGGTATTTTGTTGAGCACCGTAACGTTTGAAATAAACGCTACGGTGCTGCGCGGGGCCATGCTGGTACAGTGAGTATTCCGAGCAAAGTCTACGTATGAGAAGTACGTTTGCTTTGTTCTTACACTCCCTGTACTGAGCATGGCCCCGCTTTTTGTTTTTTTCCGGTATTCCTATGATTTTGGTCATGGTCTTTAAGTAAATTCATCCAATTAACTGGATGAATTTTATATATCAGTAGATTTATCCAGTTAATTGGATGAATATATCTATAATAAAGAATATATCCAATAGATTGGATGAATTGTTGTGCGAGGCCGTGACTTGGCGGACAAGATGCGAGCTCCATTGTCCAGTAACTAAGTAGGTGTATTCTATGGCAAAAGAAACAACCAAGGTTTCTCGCTTTGATGCTTTAAATTGGCTTCAGCGATGGAAAGATCGCGACGTGATCAAGGTGATCACTGGCATACGTCGTTGCGGAAAATCAACTGTGCTCAGAATGGCGCAGGATGCTTTTATCCATGCGGGGACACCTAAGGATTCAATAGTTTTTCTTGATCTTGAACGTATGGGATTTAGTGCTCCGACAACACCTAAAGATTTGTATGATTTGATCGTCTCTTCTGTTAAATCCGATAAATCTTACATTTTTATTGACGAGCCCCAACGTATTGAAGGTTTTGAGCAGGTGGTAGATGCCCTTTATGCTCGCGGGGACTGCGATGTGTATATTACGGGCTCTAATTCTAAATTGCTTTCAAGTGAACTTGGTACTCTCTTGACGGGGCGCTATGTTGAATATCAATTATTACCACTTTCGTTTGCGGAGTATAACAGCGCGTTTTCAGATAGGGTAAATACTGATACGCTTTTTAATCAGTTTATTTCCTTGGGAAGTATGCCCTATGTAACGGCGCTTCCGGTTGAAGATGTCTCGGAATATCTTGATGCAGTTCTCAATACGATCTTAGTAAAAGATGTTGCTATGCGCCATCCGCGCATCAATATGGTTGTAATGCGTGCATTGTTGGCGTTTTTGGCAGATAACATAGGCAATCGTTTCTCGCTTAAGACAATAGCTAATACGCTTACTAATGAGGGGATAAAGATTTCTCCTACTACGGTGGGGGAGTATCTCAATGCCCTTACTGAATGCTATTTGATTTTTAAAGCTGAGCCTTATGATGCTAAGGGTCGCACTATTCTCCAACAAGGCGGAAAATACTATTTGGGAGATTTAGGTTTTCGTCATCTTCTTCTCGGCCGCGATTCTGGTGATTTAGGTCATCGAATTGAAAATGCAGTCTATCTTGAGTTGCTGCGCAGATATCGAACGGTTCGTGTTGGCCGTGTTGGAGAGCGAGAAATTGATTTTATAGCAGACGATAAGGGGAAACCTCATTATTTCCAAGTTTCACTGTCAGTGCTTGATGAAAAGACGCTTCGGCGCGAATTAAAACCACTTGAACTTATTGAAGATGCTTATCCAAAGACTCTTTTGACTCTTGATCGCGTGGGGGCTGAGGACCATAACGGCATCAAACAGCTAAATCTTATCGATTGGTTATTGGAGTAATACTGAAGTAAGTCAAAAACGCGCTATTATAGAACAGATTTGCCTGGGAGAAACTCAGTCGGGTGCGTTTGAAGGCAATTTGCGAGATTCGCTTGCCTTCAGGTATTGGTGCGGCGTTCAAAACTTTGTGTTTATACTTTGTGCTTGCGATTTGCGCACAGCTCACAAATTGAAGTTTGTGAATAGCTGCAAAATCGCTGCAAGTAGCTGCTAATAGGTAAGCAGCCTACAGAAACATTACGAAAATGAAGGGATCAGCTCGATAGACGTGGAAGTATTTCAGCACACCGCAGTTCAGATGTTTATTCTTGCCGTCATAGTTGTTTGCGGTTTCATTGCTCGTAAAAAACGCCTGATGGACGACACGTTTGACACGATGCTTTCACAGCTGGGCTTTAATATCACGCTTCCAGGTCTGATTCTTAATTCAGTTTTATCAAGCACGTCCTTGCCGAGCGCTCACGATATAGGCATGACTCTCTTGTATGCGGCACTGTATTTTGTCATCTCTATCGCGCTGAGTCTTTTAATCGGAAAACTTATTTATCGCAAAATGCCAAAGGTAACGCGTGGAGCTCATGAATTCATGATGGTGTTCGGCAATACTGGTTTCATTGGTTATGCAGTATTGGCATCGGTGCTTGATCCCAGTGCGGTTTTATATGCCG
>USIG01000122.1 GCA_900554685.1 uncultured Cryptobacterium sp. | reverse complement strand
CCGGTTCAATCCAGTGCTTTCTTTCTTTAAGGTCCTGCTCGATACGGACGAGATTTTCGTCAATATGTTTTTCTGGAATACGAGCACGCTGGTCATTCATGTCAAAATTTGGCAACCAATTATCTACCATTAAAAGCGTAGAAATATATGATGGTTCAATCCCGCAATTATGTGCTTTCTGTTGGGCCAGCTCAACGCAGTTAGCATGACGATTTCCATACGTGCAAATAAAAGAGAAATACGATGTTTTAAAGGTTGCCGTATTCAAGAAATCTTGAACCATAAAAGGCATCATATGTCCATATATTGGATACACAATACCAATTAAATCATCCGTATATATAAGCTACTCACCATTAGTTTTAGCACGCTTGAGTTCTTGAGGAATACTAAGAGGTTTTTCCTCCCCTAATGCTTGAGACAATTCTTTTGCCACATAGAGACTGTTACCTGTCGCCGTGAAATAAAAAATCATTTTTTGCTTGTCCTCTCTCGGCTACAATTCGTTGCCTTTTTAGAGACAATACCTTCTGTTTTAATCCTAACAACACGGTTTTTTATGGGGTATCTCCAATAAGTGCATCGGCTATAACGTTTACGTTTGAACCTTGCTACTAAGAGAAACTTCTCCTAAGAGGTCAATCACTCTAGATTTAAATCAGAACAAGTTACTGACATCGCTAGGAGAGAAAATGGAGTATGTAACACTGAATAACGGTATTACGATGCCCCAGCTTGGATTCGGCGTCTATCAAATAAAAGACCCAACCGAATGTCAGCACGCAGTATCCGATGCCCTTGAAGTGGGGTACCGTTTAATTGATACCGCTGCAAGTTACGGAAACGAAGAAGCCGTAGGACGAGCCATTGCAACATCCGGTCTACCTCGCGATGAATTATTTATTACCACGAAACTCTGGATAAGCGATGCAAGCTATGAAGGAGCGAAGCGAGGCTTCGAAGCATCACAAAAGCGCGGCACAAGTGGTACTTCGCTGGGAACTACAACGTGGCATCATCTGTATTCCTAAAAGCACCCACAAACAACGTATGCAAGAAAACTTTGAGGTATTCGATTTCGAGTTAAGTGATGACGAAATGAAACAGATAGCAACTCTCGATACCCATACCATCTGCTTCTTTGATCATCGTGATCCTGAAACCGTCGAACAACTCACAAGCCTTGTACGTAATGTTTAAATCAAACCTTACGTAGGCATATCACAGAGAATCACGCTGTCGCTACCTAAGAAAATAAACAGTTCATCCAATGCAAAATAACATCAAAGAGAAAGGCAATTTTCATGGAATCATTCGTCTATGACTATCCAGTTAAAAACTATTTTGGAGCTGGTTCAGTCGAACAAGCCTTCACAGCCGAAATGCCTGCTATGGGGACAAAAGTAATGATTGCCTATGGCGGCGGCTCGGTAAAGCGTACCGGTGTTTACGACAAAATTGTAAAGCAGCTTGAAGAAGCAGGTAAAACAATTGTCGATTTCGGTGGCATCATGAGCAATCCCACCTACGAAAAAGTCCAAAAGGGAGCAAAAGTTGCCCGCGAGAACAACATTGACTTTATTCTTGCTGTTGGCGGTGGCTCAGTATTTGATTGCTGCAAAGTTATTTCCGCCCAAGCAAAGCTCGATGAAGATATTTTTGCCTATGAATATACGAAAGGCAGCATGCCAACCGAGTTTATTCCTCTTGGTTGCATTGTTACCCTCTCTGGAACGGGCGCTGAACAAAACAACGGCGGTGTAATCACTAACGAAGAAACCCACGTAAAAGGTCCTTTAGTAGGAGCGCTTCCCCTTTGGACTGCTCTTGATCCCGCACTTACCCTTACCGTTCCCCACGATCAGTTTATGAGCGGAGCTTTCGATTCTCTATCTCATTGCATGGAAACTTATTTCGGTACTCCTCGCACCCATAATGTATCCGACGATATTAACCTTGCTGTACAACGCAACATTATTCGCAACATGCGCATCCTTGCACAGGATGATCAGAATCTTGAAGCACGAAGCGAATTGGTATACGACTCAGCTATGGGTGAAAACGGAGTACTGAAAATCAACAAAGTTACCGATTTCCAATGCCATATGATCCAACACCAATATGGTGCCTACACTCACACTAATCATGGTAAGGGTCTTGCCGTAATTCATCCTACTGTCTATCGCCACCTTGCCCCCGAAGCACCTGACCAGTTTGCAGTCTGGGCACAAGAGGTATGGGGGATCAATCCTGAAGGAAAAGACAATCTTTCAATAGCTAACGAAGGTATTGATGCTCTTGCTGCCTTCATCAAAGAAATGGGGCTACCAACCACATTTACCGAGCTGGGTGGAGATGCCTCAGACGAAACGCTGCGAGCAGTTGCTGATACCGCCGTTTTAACTGCTGGTTGTGCCAAAAAATTTAACCGTGGTGAGATTTTCCACATGCTAATTGAATGCCGCTAAGCATAAATCAAGTCTGTATCACGCCTAAGAGGAAAGGATTTCCATGCCAAGCACCAATACCAACACTGTTTCTCGAAGATCATTTATAAAGGGAGCAGCGCTTCTTGGAGCCATGATCCCACTAAGCTCCATTCTTGCTGCTTGCTCTGCAGATGACAATAATACAGAAGAAGGTCAACAGGCTGCCTCCTCTGATCCTCAAGCTGCTTCCTCCATCCTTATTGCCTATTATTCCGCACAAGGCCACACTGAATCAGTAGCTCGCGTATTGGCAGACGAATTAGGGGCGGATACATTTGTAATTACTCCTACACAGCCCTACACAAACGACGATCTTAACTACAACAATGACGATAGCCGCGTAAGTAAAGAGCACATAGACGACAATCGTCACGTAGAGCTTGAAACTATTACACCCGAGAATTTCGACAACTATGACACGGTGCTTATTGGCTATCCTATCTGGTGGGCAAATGCGGCATGGGTTCTTGATGATTTTGTAAGTAAAAATGACTTTACCGGTAAAACAGTCATACCGTTTTGCACCTCTGCTTCTTCTCCTCTAGGCCAAAGTGGCGAGTTGCTTGCTGAAATGGCTAGAACCGGAGATTGGCAAGATGGAATGCGCTTTAGGCAAAGCGCCGACGAAGAAGAAGTACGCCAGTGGGCAAACGATTTGTCACTAAGCTAAATACAAAACGTAAAATCTTTTCATCGATTAAATCATTTGCCGTGCTTACTCATTGGTATTGGAAATCTCTTCGGGCATATTTGCTATCCGAATTTTGCCGAGATCCCTCTGATCGAGAAATCGATGCGGTACAAGAATGAAATTCGGAGATGTTTTAGTTGAGTCGGGCAAAAGCGGGTCATCTCGAAGAGATCCATATGTTTTCTCAAGTGCTTGCATATCTCCAACTTTCAAGCACCTCATCGTGCAAGCTGCAACACAGGCAGGTTCTTTTCCTTCGGCTAACCGCTCAAGACACATATCGCATTTATACGTTTTCTTCAACGAACGAAACCGTACAGGCGCATCATAGGGACATGCCTTTATACAAGCACCACAGCCCACACAGAGCTCTTCCTCAATAGATACAATTCCAGTTTTAGGGCTTTTGGTTATAGCGTGGCGTGGGCACACCGAAGCACAAACAGGCTCCGAGCAATGATTGCATGAAAGAGAAATACTGTAGCTAAATACCTGCAAAGGAACAGACACCGAACCACTTTCTTCCCATGATCCCGACTCGCCGCTTAATACTTTCCGATATTTTTTTCCTGGCGCAAGATTGTGAATATCCTTACATGCCACAACACAAGCATTGCAACCGCTACACTCGTTTGCGTTACACATAAATCCCAACTGGACCGTATCAGTATCAAACCTGCCCATTACCTTATTTTCGAGAGCAGCTCTCTTATTGTCCTTGGTTTCACTCATCGCCTTGCCCTATCCAATCACCCTCCGGAATATGCTTATAATCAACTTCAAGCGGATCACCTTCCCAGGGATCGATTCGAACAAGCGTGGTGTTCCACGTGCAATGGCCTTCTCCACTGAGTTGACTTGCCTGCAGAGTGTTAGCGTTTCCACCAACATCTACCCCATCGCTGTTTATTTCGGCCCACGCTCCTTGACCAATCACAATAACTCCCGGCATAACAAGAGAAGTCACTTTTGCTCGACGAAGCAAGGATCCGTAAGCGCTTGACACCAACACAGTATCCCCTTTAGCAAGGCCTGCCTTGCGTGCATCAAGTGGGTTAATCCAAACATCGTGAGGAAAAACCTCTCGCAACTGTGCGACATTATTGAAAAACTGATGAGATCGATTGGGACTATGAACGCTTATGCACTGCAGCGGGTAAGTCGTACCCTTTGTCTCCAGAGCACTATCGACAGCGCCACTGCACTTGCCTTCGGAAACCCTCGGATTCTTCTTAACAAGACTATTACATAATTGCTTATTTACTAAAGCATCTTCATACCCTTGGCGCGCAGGCACATAGTGAGCCACCGGATCAATTTCACTCAATCCAAATTCCCTAAATCGACGTGGTAGCTGCTGACAATATATCTCGAATTTCCCTGAAGGAGTTGAAAGGGGATATTTGTCGGGATTATCGCGAAACTGGACATATTGAACATGGCCTAGTCCATCGTTTTCGTGACGAGGAACCTGATAAACCCCTGTTTTGAGAAACTCTTTTAGGGCAATACGTCCATCGTGAGGATGACCTTCGATTCCTAATTCGTCTAAATCATGCTGAGTTACGCAAATCAAAGGCTCCCAGGTGCCATCTTCTCCTATTACCTCAGCACCCAACAATTCATTAAAAGCCATCTGCTTGGTAGTAAGAGGCTGAACAACCTTCGGGTTAATCCCCCAGCGCTTGGCAAGTTGAGCTTCAATCCACAAATCCTCTTTAGCCTCACCTGGAGGATCGACTACTTTTTGGGCAAATATCAGGGTCTCCCGATTTATCTGAGTAAGAACTTGGGCATCACGTTCCCACATCGCCGAAGCAGGGA
>USIG01000121.1 GCA_900554685.1 uncultured Cryptobacterium sp. | reverse complement strand
ACACTTTCAGCTGATGTTTGCTGACCGCTAAATCCTCTCATTAAGCGATCCCACCAAATACCAATTCCTTCAATAAAGTTTGGAGCACTACAAGATTCTGCGGCCACGATATCGCAGGATGCTATTTCTTTATTATGCTGGAAAAACTTTGCCGTTCCCACTTTCTGACCTGCACTTACATCGCCTGATACCGTATCGAACTCCAGCTGTTGGCTCACATTGCCATCAAAGGAAAATACTTCCACCTGAGCTTGAGGATCAGAAAGAGTTGCTTTGAAGGTTTTATCAATCCATCCTGAATGACTAACATAGGCAACAACTGGTACCTCGCTTGACTGTCCATCGTTTGTGGTCAT
Organism: uncultured Cryptobacterium sp.; assembly: GCA_900554685.1. Taxonomy (GTDB): domain Bacteria; phylum Actinomycetota; class Coriobacteriia; order Coriobacteriales; family Eggerthellaceae; genus Anaerotardibacter. The sequence continues at coordinate 4,683 of USIG01000121.1, read as the reverse complement.
AGTAGTTGTTTCCGGACTGTGAGCAAGGGCATAATCGATGGTGTTATTAAACACCCAATCATCAAGAGTGGTTGCATCGCTAAATCGTTGTTGTTCAGAATTAGAATTCAACACGACTGCATATAAGGTTTTTCCATCTCGCTCAACAGCGCCCGCAAAACACTGACCAGCTTTTTCAGTGAAACCTGTTTTAACACCACAGGCCCCCTCATATGAACCAATCAAAATATCAGTCGATTCAAGCGGAATGTCTGCCGTGGCACCATTTCGGGATACCTGAATAGTAGCTCCATCCATCGAGACAATCGATCGGAAGGTGTCGTTTTTCATCACTTCAGAAACCATGGTCGCAACATCTTTTGCAGAGCAATACATTTCTGCATCATGTTGGTCGATATCAAGGCCATGAGGGTTTGCAAAAAGCGTGTTGGTCATACCAAGTTCTTGCGCCTTTTTGTTCATAGCATACACAAAAACATCATAGGCAGAATCCGGCACGTTTGAGTCTCCCTGCTCTTGTAACTGTTGCTTGATAGAATCACCCATCGACTCAGCAATAGCTTGAGCAGCATCATTACCAGAAGGAATCATAAGAGCTTTAAGAGCTGTCTCAAGGTTCATCGAGTCACCTGCTTGCAGCATTGCAGAAGACTCGCCAATAGTAGCAGCGGTTTGGCTCACGTTGATAGTGGTATTTTGGGGATCTCCATACTCAAGCGCAATAAGCGCAGTCATTACTTTCGTGATGGAAGCGATGTGCGTTTGGGTGTCCGCCCCTCGTTCAAAATACACTTTTCCCTGGTCATCAACAACATAAGCATACTCCGCTACAACATTAGGACAAGAAGAAGCGCTCAGACCACGAGATTCAACACTCAGTCCTGCAACAACATCTGATTGCCTTACATCAGCTTGAGCAGTAGAGGGACATAATCCTGCGACGAGCGTCACACAAAGAAGAAAAGCACTTAAACAAGCACCTATTTTTGTACGATCCGAAACCCAAAAATCAAACTTAGTTAACGCCATAAACATCTTTCGTCTTGTGTACCTTATTTCTGCACTGAAAAAGTTTACCATCCTATAAAGCTCCCATGGCTCACAGAAAAGCTTTGGAGCAATTCTCATAATAAAACAAGTACTTCTCCGTATTTCAATCACAAAGTAATGAAACACACGTTTATAAAAGTAAGCAAAAGAAGTGCACAACGCTAAGCAGTACCTTTTACGATAACCTCATCTTTAGGAGCGTAGTTAGATTCAAAAACATCTTCGTGCAAAATAGTTCCCTGTGAATCTTTAACGATACGGGTAATAGAAATACTACTGCCATTAACACCTGTTGTTTCCACGTATTCGGTTCCTTCGGCTACCGTATCGTCAGTTTTATACTTAACCGAATAAGGCTCGCCCTTCTGCCATTCACCATAATCAGTTGTTACTTGATACCCGGGATCAACGCCCCAAAGGGTGGCGGTAACAGAAGAATTGGTATAGGACATGACTAAAATCACATCGGATGAAGTGTCATTTTGCCACACAAGATCCAAATAAGGATAGGCAATAGCAGCATCTCTTCCTTCGGGATAGCTTTCAATTCGAAGGGTATGGTTATGCCTCTCTGTAATAGGATACCCCGCATCATAAATGGCATTAAACACCGTCGTTGCTACCTGGCAAATTCCGCCACCAATTGCATCAGAGTATTCTCCACCGACAATAGCGCCGGCGTTTTGATAGCCCTTATCCTCAGTGGCTTCGCCAGCCGTATCATTAAACGACCATGTTCCACCATTTGCTTTAATGATTGAGTTAGTCAGCAAATTAGCAGCTGTATGAATATTGACGGTTCGCGCCTCAGCACCCGAGGAATACTGGGTGGTAAAAGTAGAAATCTCCCCAATAAGACCAAAATCAACAGCGTCATCAAAAGACACCGTGGAGGGCAAGTCGGTAGAAGCAAGCTCAATGGTAGGAGCTTCGCTACGAGATTCACTTACAAAAAAGTTATCATTCATTGAAGAAATAGCATCTGTTATTAAAGGCACCGTGCCCGTAGCATTTGAGGAAACACTAATAGTGCCCTGGTCGTCCTTAGAAAAGGTTACCTGTAAATTGGAAAGTTGAATATTGGAATGAAGCGAAGACAAGATAGCTTTTTTTGCAAGTGCTTCATCGAAAAGCGGCTTTAAGATCCACGAATCCCCAACTTGTTCTACTGAGGTAGTAATCCAAGCAGCAAGATCATTACGAGACGCTGTCCAGGATTGGTCCTCAAAGGAAAACGTTGCCCCTGAAGCAAGAGAAGCATTTATTTTATCGGCACAATTTCGAGCAAGGTCTTCGGTAATTTGCAAAGGCATGTACTGAGTCTCAAGCACATAGGAGTTTCCTTGGTTGGCTCCAAAATAGGTCTCGTTCAAACGAGAGGTAAGCCAATCACGCACCACTTCGTTACCATCATGTCCAGAAGTTATAGAGGCAATACCTTCGTCATTCATCTCGATATTGTAATTTTGGCGTTCATTACCTACCGCAGCAGTCATTTCAGAGAGCGTCTCACTAAGCGTTGTCTCGTTATAGGTACATTCGGGCGTAAAATGCCAACCATTCACAGCCGATTGTATGCGAGCGATGATACCGCCTGTTTGTCTGCCTACCTGAATCGCTTGATCAACCATCCCTTCCACATCAAAAGTGGCATCGAGCTTACTTGCGGGAAGCGTCCATTGAGTGCGGGTATCAAGAGATTCTTCGTAAGAGATCTGCTCTTCGATATTTCCTACATCTTCAGGGGTTTGGGGGTTTTCCTTGGCATCCTCTGAAGAATAAAAGGTGGGAACATTTTCAGAAACACGAGGTGAATAATATCCGGAGACCTGATCGATTGCTTCTTGGCGCGTAAGACCTGAAACATCAATGTCTCCAATCGAAACGCCCTGATAGATTTTGTCACCGTTTAGCAGCGAATCTATTCCATAAGCACTGCCGCCAACAAGCAGAAGAACTACTAGCAAAAGTGCAATTCCAAACGGAAATCTCGAGCGACGTGAAACGCTATGAACAGGAATTGCACCATGTCCGAACGGTTTTGCACCACTAAAGCCTCGGCGAGAAGCGTTATATGAATCTTTGGAATGACGTCCACCTACAGATCTGCCTCGAACATTATCAGCACGTTTTGCTGATTGGTTATCTTGATTCCAAATAGTGCTCGAGAAGTTCTTCTCAGCGATTGAAGCAGAAGAGAAATCCCTAGAATCTTTCACCGAGCCACGACGTGAAACGCCTGAAGCTCGTTTTGGGCGTTTTGACGATGAAGGATAAGACTTCACTGAGGAATCGTGAGATGAATTTGCATTGTTCGTAACTACCGCAGGACGAGAAGCTCGCGACGGTTTTGTTTGAGCAGCAACAGACGTACGCGGCTTAAAAGAACGCTGTACAGGGGGCTTTTTGTGCGAGACATATGTCTTTTTCTGTTGAGAAGAGGCGGAATCCTTTACCCAAGAGCTTTCCCCAGAACCGCGTTTTTCTTCCTTAGCGGCACGAGCACGAATTTCATTTATGCGAGCCGAAGAACGCAGAGTTGATTGTCCTTGAGCTTGCAAATCGGAACTTGATTGCAGGTGAGCAGAAGTCTTTTGAGAAAAGCTAGACTGTCGGGAAAAAGAGGCACGACTAGCCCTTCGGGGTGACGGATGTTTATTGCCATCTCCTCGAAATTGAAACTGAGAACTATGGGAACGTTTTGTGGGCATTCCCTACCGAATCTCCTCCCCTACATTCTGCTCTTCGCGCATGGCTTTTCGCATGCCTTTGTATCCTTTAACAATATAGTAGGTCGTAGTGCCAATCATCAATAGTAACCCAGCATAAACAAACCAGAAGCCCCAAGAATACGCTTCAAATGAAAATCCAGGTAGCCATGAAGCAGATACCAAACCAAGCCCATTAAGAAGAGGCATGTTTAAAAGAATCCCAGCAAAACCGATATAAAGAAGTGTCGTTGCTACCTTGCCGGGATAAATAACCGGAACACGAACCTTCCAACGTCTTATCAGGTATGATCCCCCAGCCAGCATAAAAAGATCGCGAAGCACAACAACAAGCACAATCCACAGCGGTAGACGACCTACCAAAAGCAGGCCAACTACGCCTGATATCATGAGGAAACGGTCAACAAAAGGATCGAGCAATTGCCCAAGTTTGGAAACAGAATTGGTGCGACGAGCTACCTGGCCATCAACCCAATCGGTTGAGGCTGCAATAGCAAATACAAGCGTGGCAGCCAGGTTGAATCCTTGTAACAGGAGAATTAAGAAAACAGGTATCATACAAAACCTGATAAAAGAAAGAAAATTAGGAAGCGTGAAAATTTTATTACTTGCTTCATACTCTTCAGGTTTTTTATGGTGAGCCATAGCGCAATCCTCCATAAAAGAACCGGGTTGAGTGCCCGGTTCTCATACCTCTATTCAACTGCAACAAGAAGATCTCTAATTCTGTTCTGCTTTAGCCTTCTCTCTTGCAGCCTTAGCCTCTTTTGCAGCCTTGATTCTAGCAGCTTTTTCTGCTTCTTTGCGCGCGAGCTCAGCCTTTTCTTCTTCTGTAGGCTCTGGTTTCGAAATTGTTACTTTTGTTTTCTCCGTACTTGGATGAACAAGCACTGGTTTCATCGTG
>USIG01000120.1 GCA_900554685.1 uncultured Cryptobacterium sp. | reverse complement strand
ATTTACAACATCATTTTTAATATCGTGATTTTTTCAATCGGAGTCATGCTTATATCTGGCACTACTGAATCAGATGACGAACGTCGTGGCTGGCGCAAGCAGCTAGGGGCAGTTCGTCATGCGCTTTTTAAACCTGCGGTCATTGCATCAAGTGTTGCGGCAGTGCTGGCAATTTTTGAAATAAACGCTCCGGGAAGCCCCATTCAGCAGGCTTGCGATCTTTTGGGTGGGATGACTGTTCCGGCAGCTATGCTTGTTGTAGGTTCATCGATTGCAAAAATGCCTTTGCATGACATTTTCACTGACGGATGGAGCTATCTGACGACGGCTATCAGGCTGGTTCTTATGCCGCTTGCGGTGTTCTTTATTTTTGGGCTGTTCGTGCATGATTCGTTTATTCTGGCAATTTTGGTTTTGCTGTCAGCTATGCCCGTGGCTTCGAATGGCACTATGCTTTCTCTGGCCTATTCGGGTGACACTAAGACGGTCGCAAGAGTGACGTTTTTAACCACGGTGCTGTCAGTAATTACATTGCCTCTTATTGCACTTTTGGTGGTGTAGGGAATGCACGAGTAGACGCGCGAGTAAACGCACGAGGACGTGCAATCTGCGACTAGGGAAGTACGCTCAAAAGCTTGATAGGTGAAAGATGATAGAAAACGTGACAGATTTAAACGATAAACGTTTGGATGTTTATGCGCGTCTTACCGAAGTGCAGCTGCGAAATAAACTTGAGCCCGAAAAAGGTATTTTTATCGCTGAGTCCGACAAAGTTATCGATCGAGCTTTAGAAGCAGGATACGAGCCTCTTTCTCTTTTGATTCCAGAACATAAGCTGGATGCTATGCAAGGACTTATTGATCGAGCTCAAAGTGCATGGAAGGCTTTCCATGATGAGGATCATGGAAAGATTGAGGCCTCAGACATGCCAGTTTTTGTTGCTCCTGCTGCAGAAATAGAAAAGTTGGCGGGATACGAACTGACGCGCGGGGTACTGTGTGCAATGCGCCGAAAGCCGCTGCCTTCCGTGGGGGATCTTCTCAAGGCTCTTGACGTGCGTCATGAAGACACCAAAGTGCGCCGAATAGCTGTTTTGGAAGATATTACGAATCATACCAATGTGGGTGCAGCATTTCGTAGTGCAGCAGCACTTGGTATTGATGCGGTGTTGGTAACACCAGCTTGTTGCGATCCTCTTTATCGAAGGGCGGTGCGTGTGTCCATGGGTACGGTATTTCAGGTGCCTTGGACGCGCATAGGAACAACTGAAGAAGATGTTTGGCCAGCTAAAGGCCTTGATTTTCTGCGCACGTTAGGATTTAAGAGCGCTGCTCTTGCACTGAGCGATGATTCTATTGCACTTGATAATCCTGTTCTTAAACAATGCGAAAAACTTGCTTTAATTCTGGGTACCGAAGGAGATGGGCTTTCTTCTTATACTATTGCTGCGTGCGATTATACGGTGCGAATTCCTATGGCGCACGGAGTTGATTCGCTTAATGTTGCTGCTGCAAGCGCGGTAGCTTTCTGGGAGCTGCGCGCTTAAAGTCGAAATAATCTTATGCGCGCGTGTTCGTTAAGGCTGCTAAGCGTAAAAAGCTTCTCCTGTTAATCTTGGTGGTCAGTAATGGTTCTGTAGTCATAGAAGGTCCGTTTCTCGTGCGATTTCGTGGTGTTTATTTCAAGGCACCTGAAAGAGAGGTGCTTAAAGAGGGGTTTCCAAAGGACGGCAGAGCATTTGAAGAAGGGCGAAGCTTAAGGGGAGGTGCTTTTGAAGAAGGGGACTTTTTAACAAACGCCTCCCCGGGATTATTTCAGTGATTGCTTATTTTTTGTTAGGGTCGGTTGTGCCTGCAAGAGGCTTCTCACCAGGACGGGCGAGAGGTCCTACGAGCTCATGGGCTACATAGGGCTCTTCAAGATAGGCTACCTCTTCTTCGGTAAGTGCGACATCAAGCGCAGCAACCGCATCGTCAACGCGTTCGGGCTTTGAGCAACCAATAATAGGAGCAGCGATGCCTCGTGCCCATTGCCAGGCAAGAGCAATGCGTGCCATTGGAACGGAATGATTCTGGGCTACCTGAGCTACACGGGCGATGATAGCTTCGTCATTTGTTCGGAACGCATCATATTTGTTCTTCATTACGGCATCGGTAGTGCTTCGCTTGGAATCTGAATCCCAGGTAGGACGGGTAAGGTGTCCTGATGCCAAAGGGCTATAGGGGGTGATTGCCATGTTGTATTGGCGGCAGACTGGTATCATTTCGCGTTCGTTTTCGCGATAGAGCAGATTGTAGTGGCACTGCATGCTGGTAAATTTCGTCCAGTTGTTCTGTTCGGCAACGATCTGCATGTTGTGAAGTTGATAGGCATACATTTCACTTGCGCCAAGCGCGCGAACTTTTCCTGCTTTGACCAGCGAGTCAAGCGCTTCCATGGTCTCTTCAATAGGAGTGGAGTAGTCGAAGCGGTGAATGATGTAGAGATCTAAGTAGTCAGTATCGAGGCGCTTGAGGGTTCCGTCGATTTCGCGAAGGATTGCCTCTCGTGAAAGGTGGCCTTCATTGAAAAATACCTTGCTTGCAAGGACTACTTTATCGCGAGGGATCGAAAGGGCTTTAAGGGCGCGTCCGATATATTCTTCGCTTGTTCCTTTGGAATAGCCATTTGCGGTATCGATAAAGTTGATTCCCTGCTCGTAGGCTCGGGCGATAACTGCTTGTGTCTCTTCAGGTCCGATGGTCCATTGGTGGAAATCAGGCGAAGCTTCTCCGAAGCTCATGCCACCAAGGCAGAGAGAAGAGATGGTGATGCCGGAATGGCCCAAGGTGGTGTATTTCATGTTTTACTCCTTTGATAGTGATTGCTTTAAAGAGAAGCTCCCAAATCGTAGGCTTCTTTCATGGCGTGTGAGCGTTTTGTCATGCCGGGTGTTCCGCATCCATATCCCAAAACCATGCCTTTATCTTGCATATTGAGATAGCGGCAGAGAGTTTGATAGTGAGCAACAAGCGCTTCGAAAGTCCACGAGTCGCTATTCCATGCGGCAGTTATAAGGGATGCTTTTAATTGTTTGTTGTCGATTGCGATATTGTCTGCGCAGAATCTGTCGATAACTGTTTTGAGCTGCGCGCTCATACCGTAATAGTACAGCGGTGTAGCAAAAACAATCATGTCGGCATCGAGGATCTTTTTTCTGACGATTTGCATATCATCGTGCTGAACGCAGGGTCGAGCACCGTAACCACACTGTACACATCCAAGGCAGGGTGCAATGGATAGGCGAGCGATGTCGATGCATTCAACGCTGTGACCAGCGTGGCGGGCGCCTTGAGAAAACTCGTTGCAGAGTAGAGCGGTTGAACCGTCTGTGTTGGGACTGCCTTGCAAAATTATGATGTTCATTTCCAAATCCTTTTACGTGGTAAGTTATTGCCTGTTTTGAGGTTCTTAAGGTTTTTTTGTCGTACCAAGTTTTACGCTAGGTGGGTTTTGTGTTGTATCGCTTTAAGAGTCTAGCGAGATAAGTTCATACGTCTGGCTCCCTAGGCCGATTGCTTCAGCATGATCAAGGGTGTGAGCGCCGTTGCGTGATTCAATGCGTTCGATAAGGGCCTTCCCGTCCGGGGCGTTGTAGACCAAATCTACGCAAGCTCGATCGAGTGCTACTGGATCGAAGGAGGCCAAGATGCCAATATCTTTCATTTCGGGTTCTGCGGGATGAGAGTCGCAATCGCAGTCTATCGACAAGCGATTCATAACGTTGATATAACACATATTATTCTGCAGGTAATCCGACACGGCTTTCGCCGCTTCTGCCATGGATTCTAAAAAGTCGTCCTGGCGAGGATTGCCCCATGAAGAGGTGGATTTTCCTGCGCTATGGATCAGCATTTTTCCTTCGCTTGATGCGATGCCGATAGAGCAGTTCTTGATTGCTCCGCCAAATCCTCCCATTGCATGGCCTTTGAAGTGCGCCAAAGAAATTACATAGTTATAGCGTTCGAGGTGTCCGCCAACTAAGTCTTCGCTCAGGTGTGATCCTCCTTGCACGGGAAGCGAAAGGGACCCATCGGCGTCCATAATATCGACCTCTGCTAAAGCGGTGAATCCATGGTCGGCAGCCACCCTGAGATGCTCTTCGGTTGAGCCGCGACTTCCGCCATAAGCGGTATTACATTCAACGATGGTGCCGTTTACAAAATGAATCAGATCTGCAATAAGTGCTGGTTGGAGGAAATTGTTACCGCCTGGCTCGCCTGTGGAAAGCTTAACAGCGGTGTTGTTAGGCACCTGAACACCAAGAGCATTCCAGACGCGCATTAGTCCTGCAGAGCTGATGTCTGAGGTGAAATACACCGATGATGCGTTGTTGTCTTGAGTGGTGGCAGTTTGTGTCTCGGAGGTTTGTGTCGGAGCAGCTTCTTGTCCGGAAGTTTCTGGCGATTGCGAAGGGGCACAACCAGAAAGAAGAGCTCCCGCTAAGACAGAGGCTCCTACCGCAGCAGACCCCACAACAAAATCTCTGCGCGATATAGTGCTCATAAGACATCACCTTTCGTGAGGTTTTCTATTTTCTCATCGACTGTCTTTGTGTTACTCTTTATCTGTCTTAAAGTTCGATTCTTATAATAAAAGTTAAAGTTAACTTTAAGACAAGAGGTTTTTTGATAATTAACGAATCTGAATTATTTTGGATGCGGTTATTCGCATATCTGGATCAATGCGGTTAATCAATGCGGGTATTCGTATAGGTAAATCAATGTGATTGTTCGCGCATCTAAACATATAAAAGAGAGAAGGAATAAGGCAGACATGCTCTATACCATTGGCGATGCAGCAAAGAAACTTGGCGTGCAGCCATCGGCTTTGCGTTATTACGATAAAGAAGGACTTCTTCCTCATATGGAGCGCAGCGATGGCGGAATGCGTATGTTTACCGAGGATGATTTTGAGTGGTTTCGCTTTATTGAGCGACTGAAAAAATCCGGTATGCCTATTAAGGAAATCAAGGAATTTATCGATCTTTATGAGCAGGGAGATTCCACTATCGAACAGCGTCGCGAT
>USIG01000119.1 GCA_900554685.1 uncultured Cryptobacterium sp. | reverse complement strand
GTGATGAAATGCGAAGCGATGCAATCAAAAAAGGGCTCGCTCGTGCACCTCACCGAAGCCTCTTGAAGGCAGACGGTCTCACTGATGAAGAGTTGGAACGCCCGCTTATTGCGGTTATTTCTTCACAAAATGAAATTATTCCAGGTCATACCCATCTCGATAAAATCGCCGATGCGGTAAAAGCTGGCATTCGTATGGCTGGCGGCACTCCGCTGCAGGCGACCACTATTGGCGTTTGCGATGGTATCGCGATGAATCACGAAGGCATGCGCTATTCTCTTACCAGCCGTGAAGTAATTGCCGATTCGGTCGAATGTGTTGTACAAGGCCATGCTTTTGACGGCGTTGTATTGATCCCCTCATGCGACAAAATTGTACCGGGCATGCTGTTGGCAGCCTGCCGCTTAAACATTCCTACGGTTTTGGTTTCTGGCGGCCCTATGCTTGCTGGCCACGATAAGTGTGGCAATCAGACCGACCTAAACACCCTGTTCGATGCTGTTGGTCAGGTAACAGCAGGTACGATGACTGAAGAGGAGTGCAAGTGGTTTGAAAATACTGCTTGTCCTACCTGCGGTAGCTGCTCTGGTATGTTTACGGCAAATTCCATCTGCTGCTTATCTGAAGCGCTTGGTATTGCGCTTCCTGGTAACGGCACCATTCCTGCTGTGTTCTCCGAACGCATTCGCTTAGCAAAGCAAGCAGGCATGAAGGTAATGGAGCTGGTTGAAAAGAACATTACTGCTCTTGATATCCTGAATGAAAAGTCCATTCATAACGGCATGGTTTTGGATATGGCCTTCGGCGGTTCTACCAACACCATGTTGCACTTAACAGCTATTGCTCATGCAGCTGGTTGTCCTATTACGATGGAAGACTGGGATCGCGTTTCCGATAAGACCCCGAACATTGTACGTATTGCACCGGCTGGTCCTCTTCATATTGAAGACCTCAATTCGGTCGGAGGTATTCCGGCAATCCTTGGCGAACTGGGTCGTGCTGGCTTGCTTGAAGAAGATGCTCTTACCTGCCACGGCACCATGAAAGAATGGCTTGCTCAGTGTCCTCCTGCAGATGGTGAAATTGTGCGCACGGTTGAAAACGCCTATTCGCCCATTGGTGGCTTGAAGGTTGTTAAGGGCAACCTTGCTCCTGACTGTGGCGTTGTAAAGCGCAGTGCTGTTGCTCCTGAAATGTTTACCCATTCTGGTCCAGCTCGTGTATTCAACAGCGAGGAAGAAGCTTGCGAGGCAATCTTTGGTGGTCAGATCAACCCAGGAGACGTGGTTGTTATTCGCTATGAAGGTCCTGCTGGTGGTCCTGGCATGCGTGAGATGCTTACTCCAACTTCTGCTATTTGCGGCATGGGATTGGATAAATCAGTTGCCCTTATCACCGATGGCCGTTTCTCCGGCGCAAGCAAGGGCCCTTGCATCGGTCATGTAAGTCCTGAAGCTGCTGCAGGCGGTCCTATCGCTTTGGTTCAGGAAGGCGACATTATCAATATCGACATCGATAAGGGATTGCTTGAGCTTGAAGTAAGTGACGAGGAAATGGCTGCTCGTCGCGAAGCTTGGGTAAAGCCAGAACCTAAGTACAAGGTGGGCGTACTTGCTCGTTATGCAAAGTTGGTATCGAGTGCTGATAAGGGGGCGTATTTCGGATGAGCATAGACAAGGAGTATGAAGCCAAGATGGGTCTTGGTCCTCATACTGACAAACAGGGCAAAACTATGCTCGGCTCAGAGGCTATTATTGCCTCCCTGGAAGCTGAAGGCGTGGATACCGTTTTTGGTTATCCTGGTGGTCAGGCCATCAAAATCTATGATGCGCTGTATGACTCTAAGAAGATCAAGCACGTTTTGGCTCGTCACGAGCAGGCTGCAACTCATGAAGCTGATGGCTATGCTCGTGCAACAGGCAAAACAGGCGTTGTTATTGTTACCAGCGGTCCTGGTGCCACCAACACGGTAACGGGTATTGCTACTGCGTATATGGACAGCGTGCCTTTGGTTGTTATTACCGGTCAGGTCCCTCGAAGCATCATTGGTACTGATGCTTTCCAGGAATCCGATATCGTGGGCATCACGATGCCTATCGTAAAGCACAGCTATTTGCTGCAGAGCTGCGAAGATATGACGCGCGTGTTCCGTGAGGCATTCTACATTGCAAATTCAGGACGCCCCGGTCCTGTTTTGATCGATGTGCCTTCCGACTTGGCTGGTGCGGAAATGGTATTTGAATATCCTGAAGATGTTCATATTCCTTCCTACAAGCCAACCGTAAAGGGCAATGCTCGACAGATTCGCCAAGCAGTTGAAATGATGAAGAGTGCAAAGCGTCCTATCCTCTATGTTGGTGGCGGTATCATTGCCTCTCATTCCGAAGAAGAACTGCGCAGCGTAGCGGAGGCTCTTCAGATCCCAGTTGTTACCACGCTGATGGCAAAATCTGCATTCCCTTCATCCCATCCTCTGAATTTGGGTCATGTTGGAATGCATGGTTCCAAGTTTGCTAACTATGCGGTAACGAACGCTGATTTGCTAGTAGCGGTAGGTGCTCGTTTCTCTGATCGTGTGACGGGCAAGCTTGCGGACTTTGCCCCTGAAGCAAAGGTTATTCATGTTGATGTTGACCCTGCTGAAATTGGCAAGAACCGCATTCCTCAGATTCCTATCGTAGGTGATGCGAAAGTTGTTTTGGCTGGCATGAAAGAACAGCTAGACAAGGGAGGCTACGAACCCCAGACCAAGGAATGGCTGGAACAGATCGAAGAATGGCGCAGCCGTCATCCGTTCTACAGCCCTGGCCTTGTTGCACTGAATGGCTCCATTTCACCTGAAGGCTCTCTTGATTTGCTGAGCGATATGCTTGATCCAAACAATTCTATTGTGACCACAGAAGTGGGCCAGCATCAGATGTGGGCTGCACAGCATATCGATCGTGAGGTTCCTCGCACCTTCTTGACCAGTGGTGGCTTAGGCACGATGGGCTTTGGCTTCCCAGCAGCAATTGGTGCTAAGGTGGCATGCCCTGATAAACAGGTGGTCTGTGTTGCAGGTGATGGTTCTTTCCAGATGAACTTGCAAGAAATGGCAACCGCAAAAGCAGAGGGTATCAACGTCAAGGTTTTGTTGATGAACAACTCCGCTCTTGGCATGGTTCATCAGTGGCAAAACCTCTTCTATGATAAGCGCTACAGCGAAACGCTGTTGCCTGATGTTCCTGATTTCGTGAAGCTTTGTGAGGCTTACGGATGGGGCGGCAAACGCGTTTCTAAGCCCGAAGAGCTGGAAGATGCCTTTAGATGGCTGCTTGATTATGACGGTCCTGCTTTGCTGGATATGCGTATCGATCGCGATGAAAACGTCTTTCCTATGGTAGCGCCTGGCGCACCACTGGATGACATCATTGGGGCGATCAACGTAGGTCCTATCTCTCATATGCTTGAGGGTTTTGAAGACCTGCCTTTTGCTAATGCCGCTGAAGCAAATGAGGCTGCTCGCAATGCTTCCGACTCCGATGAAGAAGGAGGCCGATAACATGGAAAAGAACCAAAGGCATATCCTTTCAATTTTGGTGGAGAACCAGCCTGGCGTTTTGTCTCGTGTAACAGGTCTTATTTCTCGCCGTGGTTTTAATATCGAATCGCTTTCGGTAGGTCCGACCGAGGATGTAACCCTTGCGCGCTTGACCATTGTCATGATAGCAAACGATGTGGCCTATGAGCAGATCACCAAGCAGCTTCACAAGCTTATTAGCGTTCATAAGATTACCGACCTTACGGCTGAGGATGCAATTGAACGTGAGCTGGTATTGATTAAGGTTCACTCCAATCCAGAACGTCGTAGCGAGATTATTGAAATCGCAAATGTATTCCGTGCCAACATCGTTGACGTGGGCAAGTCTTCATTGACTATTGCGGTAACGGGTTCGGAATCAAAGATTGCAGGTATTGAAGATTTGCTTCGCGCTTATGGCATTAAGGAAATCATTCGAACCGGCATGATCGCTATGTCTCGTGGATCAAAGGTAAGCTAGGAGTCTTTTGCAAGGTGCGCCTGGAAAACAAGCATCTTGGATGCAAGCCTTTCTTGAGAGCTTGAGAGCTTTGATAAGTTTTACGGGTGTGTTAAAAGATGCTGGTCATGAGCTTTTGATTTGTGAGTGGTGATAATACAAAGTGAGTAATCAGTCATAAGAAGAAGGGATGAAAAATGGCTGTAACTATCTATTATGAACAAGACGTTGATCCTTCGATAATCCAGGGAATGAAGGTAGCTATCATCGGCTACGGTTCTCAGGGTCATGCTCATGCATTGAACCTTAAGGATTCCGGTGTTGACGTTCGCGTTGGCTTGCGTGAGGGTTCTTCACACTGGGCTGTAGCTGAGGAAAAGGGCCTCAAGGTTATGACCATGGATGACGCTGCTGAGGAAGCAGACTTGATCATGATGCTCGTTCCTGATGAACTTCAGCCACAGATTTACGAAGAGCACATTGCTGCTCATTTGAAGCCAGGCAACACGCTTGCTTTTGCTCATGGTTTCAATATCCACTACGGCTACATTAAGGCTCCTGAGAACGTAAACGTTATCATGTGCGCTCCTAAGGGCCCTGGTCATATTGTTCGTCGTCAGTACACCGAGGGTTCTGGCGTTCCTGATTTGGCTTGCGTTGATCAGGATGCTACTGGCAATGCTTGGGACATCGCACTTTCTTACTGCTGGGCTTTGGGCGGTGCTCGTTCCGGCATCATCAAGGCAACCTTTGCTGAGGAAACCGAAGAAGACCTCTTTGGTGAGCAGGCTGTTCTTTGCGGTGGCTTAGTAGAGCTCGTAAAGGCTGGCTTTGAGACCTTGGTTGACGCAGGTTATCCTCCTGAGCTTGCATACTTCGAGTGCTATCACGAGATGAAGATGATCGTTGACTTGATGTACGAATCTGGCATCCACTTCATGAACTACTCCATCTCCAACACCGCTGAATACGGTGAATACTATGCTGGTCCTAAGGTTATCAACGAGCAGTCTCGTGAGGCCATGAAGGAAATCTTGAAGCGCATTCAGAATGGTGAATTCGCTAAGGAATTCGTTGCTGACTGCAACAATGGTCACAAGTGGCTTCTTG
>USIG01000118.1 GCA_900554685.1 uncultured Cryptobacterium sp. | reverse complement strand
ATAAAAACGTAAGCGGTTTCGTTAAGCTCCAGATTCCTGCTGGTGCTGCAAATCCTGCTCCTCCTGTTGGCCCTGCTTTGGGTGCTCAGGGTGTAAACATCATGCAGTTCTGCCAGGCATTTAACGCTGCTACGCAGGACAAAGCAGGTACTATCATTCCTGTTGAAATTACGGTTTACGAAGATAAAACCTTTGACTTCGTATTGAAGACCCCTCCTGCTGCTTTCTTGATTAAAGAAAAGCTCGGCATCAAGGGTGGTTCTGGCATTCCTCAGCTCAAGAAGGTAGGCGAGCTTACCGAGGATCAGCTCCGTGAGATCGCTGAGATCAAGATGCCAGACTTGAATGCTAACACCATTGAAGCTGCTATGGAGATTGTTGCTGGTACTGCTCGTTCTATGGGCGTCACCATTGAGGGTCGTGCTCCTAAGAAGGAATACAAGGTAACTCGTCGTCTGGCCGCATTGCTTCAGGGCGACAATGCATAAAGCATTTTAAAGACGCCAGTTATTTTGTTGTGAAATTTTTCATGTGGAAGAGCAAGAAGTTGCTCGCCATACCACGAAAGGAATAGTAACTATGTCCAAAAAATATGATGAGGCTAAGGCCAAAATCGAAGCAGGTAAGAATTACTCTCCTCTTGCTGCTCTCGCTTTAGTAAAAGAGATTCATCCTGCTAACTTTGATGAAACCGTAGAAGCTCACTTCCGCTTGGGTATTGATACTCGCCAGGCAGATCAGCAGCTTCGTGGCACCGTAAGCCTTCCTAATGGTTCTGGTAAGACCGTTCGTGTAGCAGTTTTTGCTGAAGGCGATGCTGCTCGTGCCGCTGAAGAGGCTGGCGCTGATATCGTAGGCTCCGATGATTTGGTAGCAGACATCCAGGCAGGCAAGCTTGATTTTGATGCAACCGTTGCAACTCCTGATCAGATGGCTAAGGTTGGTCGCCTTGGTAAGGTTTTGGGTCCTCGTGGTTTAATGCCTAACCCAAAGCTTGGCACGGTAACTCCTGATGTTGCAAAGGCTGTTAAAGAACTCAAGGGTGGTCGTGTTGAATATCGCGCAGACCGCTATGGTATTTGCCATGTTGTTCTTGGTAAGTGCTCTTTCACCGCTGAACAGCTTGCTGAAAACTATGGTGCTGTTTATGACGAGATCCTTCGTATGAAGCCTGCTGCAGCAAAGGGTAAGTATGTGAAGTCCGTAACGGTTACTTCCACCATGGGCCCTGGCGTTTCTGTTGACAGCTCTGTTAACCGTGAGTACACAGCAGCTGAGTAAATCGTAAACGTTTACCGTATTTGACTTAAAGGCATCCCGAATGGGATGCCTTTTTTTATGCATAAGAACCCCTTAATTTTTGAAATATATATCAAAAATGTAATATACGAATACTTAAACAATATAAGAAGTGAATTGATTACGTTTTAATATACAAATAGTTGATAAATAAAAGGTGGGAGGGATTATGACACAACCTATTGACATCAAGGGAATCAAATTAGGTGAAGGACGTCCTAAGACCATTATTTCTCTTATGGGCGCTCATGTTGATGAGAATATTGAACTTATAAAGAAGGGCATCGAAGCTGGAGTTGAATGCTTTGAGTGGCGTGGCGACTTTGCTGCTGATGTTCATGACCCTCAGGCTATGGCCAAGCAGTCTATTGAAATTGGCAAGGCACTTCCTAACAATCCTTATCTATTCACTTTCCGCTCTACAAGCCAGGGAGGACAGTTAACTATCCCTGTTGAAGAGTATGTTGCCCTTAATAAGGCAATTATCGAAGCAGAAGCAATCGATTTAGTTGATATTGAAACCTGGATCGGGGATGCAGCAGTATTGGAGCTTGTTGCTTGCGCTCAAGAGCATAATGTGAAGACGGTAATTTCGTATCACAATTTTGCAGGAACTCCATCTGTTGAGTGGATGGTAAATCTTCTCACCCATATGGCTGATCTGGGCGCCGATATTCCAAAAATTGCAACAATGGCTAATACAGCAAAAGATGCTCTAAAGCTTTTGGCTGCAACAGAAGAAATGTCACGTATCCATAGCGATAAACCCCTTTTGACGATGGCAATGGGTCGTGAAGGTAGCATTACGCGTTTGGCAGGTGAGCTCTTTGGTTCTGCAATTACCTTCTGCTCGCTTGAAAAGGCTTCTGCACCTGGTCAGGTTCAGGTAAAACAAGCTATTCGCATCATGGATGATTTGCATGAGGTTTTAGCATAACGTTTATAAGTAAAGGCATTTAGACTGGAAGTAAAGGAAAAGGAGAAAGAGGGAGATACTATGTCACAGAAAACTGAAATTAGCGGACACACTCATCTCATCAGCCTTTTGGGCAGCCCAATTCGTCATTCGATGTCACCAGCAACCCATAACCTTGCATTTGAAAAGCTTGGTGTTGACTCCATTTACATCGTATTTGATGTAAAGCAGGACGATCTGCCCGATATTATTGCTGCTATGAAGCGCATGGACGGCTGGGACGGCAGCAACGTAACCATGCCTTGCAAGCAGGCTATCATTCCTTTGCTTGATGGCTTGTCAGAGAGCGCTGAGCTCATGGGTGCTGTCAACGTGCTTAAGAAGGAAGACGATGGCCGTATCACTGGTCATAACACCGATGGTACCGGCATGATGCAAAACATCCGTAACCATGGCGAGGAAATCGAAGGCAAGACCATTACGCTTGTTGGTCCTGGTGGTGCTGGTTCTGCAATCTTGGTTCAGGCAGCTCTCGATGGTGCTAAGAAGATTCATGTTTTCGCACGTGAAGGTGGTCCTTCTTATACTCGTTCAACCACGCTTCTTCCTAAGGTTCAGGAAAAGACTGGCGCTGAAATGATTCTCCATGCATTTGAGAATAAAGAAGAAATGAAAGAAGCTATTGCTGAATCCGATATTCTCATCAATGCAACTCCAGTAGGCATGGGCGAAAGCGCAGGCCAGACTCCTGTTCCTGCTGAGCTTATCAAAGAAGGTATGGTTGTAGCAGATGCTGTTTATCATCCTCGTATGACTCAGATCTTGAAGGATGCTGAAGCTAAGGGCTGCAAGATTATTGGCGGTATCGGTATGATGATCGAGCAGGCTGCATCTGGCGAAGAGATTTGGTATGGCGTAAAGATGCCTACCCAGGAAATCTTGGACGAGTTGTTCCCTGAGGAATAACCGCAATATTAAGTTATCGCATCCTGCAGGACGTGTAGTCTTGCAGGATGCCTTCTTACTATCTGGTAAAACGTATCAGCGATTGAAAATAAGCGATCAAGCTAGAGATGCCAAGGGGATACAAGGTTATCTTTCTAGTGAAAGTAGGGGTGGGGCGTAATGGATTTTCATCAGTTGTATTACTTTAAGGCAATTGCAGAATCCAAAACGATGAGTGAAGCGGCAAATAAGCTTCATATCTCTCAACCTTCCCTGTCCCGCGCCCTTCGCCAGATCGAAGAAGAAACAGGTGTCCAGCTTTTTGATCGTAAAGGGAGAACGTTAGTACTTAACGATGCAGGCAAAATTGCTTTGCGTTGTGCCAATACTGCCCTCAATGCCCTTGATCGCGTTTCATTGGAAGTAGAGCTGTATCAGAAAAAGAAAGAACACGTCATTACACTCTATGCTCCTGTTCCTATGGGAAACAATGAAACTATTCTTATGCGCTTTAAAGAGATGCATCCGCAGGTGCTGCTGCGAGTAAGCGATTCAAAGAAAACTGAGTACACTGAAGAGATTCCTCATCTCATTTTTTTCGCTTCTCCTAAATACCACCAGGGCGGGGAATATACGCTTTTAGGAAAAGAGCAT
This sequence comes from uncultured Cryptobacterium sp., assembly GCA_900554685.1. Lineage (GTDB taxonomy): Bacteria > Actinomycetota > Coriobacteriia > Coriobacteriales > Eggerthellaceae > Anaerotardibacter. Next base: position 1,350 of record USIG01000118.1, on the reverse strand, counting down.
ATTGCTCTTTTGGTTTCTAAAAATTCTCCTTATGCTTCACAAAAATCGGTAGCATTGGCAGATATGGCAAATGAATCATTTATCGTCAATCCTGTTGGATCGCTTCGCAACATCGTTGACAGCATGTTCCAGGAAGCAGGATTTAGTCCGAATCTGTATATGGAAAACCAGTCATATATCCAAATACAGGAAATGGTGGCACGTGGGGTTGGTATTACTCTTGCGCCGGTGGTTACCTGGGCAACCGATAGCAGAGATGATTTGGTATATGTTCCCTTAAGCGATGTAAACCGCACACGTTATCTGTATTTACGAGTGCCGGAAAATGCGCCTACTTCACCAAAAGTAGATGCGCTAAAGCAGTTCTTAATCGATTACTTTGCCGAAAAGTGCCAAGACTAAGGCATGGGTATTTTTAAGGTTAGTAAAGCGGTGAAAGTTTTTTGATACCCTTTGTCGAAAGGGTATTTTCGGATACCGATATCCTCCTTAAGTTTTTCGCGATACGATTATAATTAGAGAGATAAAGAGCAGACAAGCATAAACTTGGCATTCCCTTTTGATAAAGAAGAAAACAAGGAATGCCGAATGGAGGATACGTATGAGTGAGAAAACACAGAGTGCAAAAGATCTTGCAGCGCAGCTTCTTCAGTCGAAAGACCTTATCAAAGAAGTGGTTCTTGCCTTATCAGGATCAACGCGTCGCGATCGCCAGAATGCTTCATCTGTGCTTGCTCAAGTTGCGAAATTAGATCCAGAAGTGCTTGTTCCCTATACCAATGATTTTATCGATGCACTCAATCGTCCAGAAGCTCAAACGCGTTGGGAATCGCTTGACGTTTTAACTGAATTGGTTCCCTATGACTCCCGCACGTGCGATAAGGGTATTGCAGGAGCGGAAACCGCGCTTTTCGATGAGGAAAACGGCTTTGTTCGCTTTTCTGCTTTTCATTTCTTATGCGTTCTTGGTGCGACCACAGAGAATCGTTCACAAAAAGTATGGCCTTTACTCGATGAGGCTATCCAGTGCTATCACGGCGATTATGAATATCAAGATATGCTTGCTTCTCTTATTACATTTTCAACTGGTAAGCTTGCTCCTGAAGTCAAGGAAGGCCTTATTGAGCGCGTATCTTTTGATGCTCAGCATGGTAAAGGTGCTCTTCAGCGCCGAAGCCAGCAGATTATTGATAATCTCTCCTAATTGGCTTTTGTGGATTTTGGGCCAAGGCAGAGTTTCTAGAAGTTAAAACTGAAAAACTATAACTGGGAAAAGGCGCTCTTTGGGCGCTTTTTGTCTTAGGTCTGCCTCTGAGGGCCGTGTAGAGAAATCTACGTTACATTTTTCAA
>USIG01000117.1 GCA_900554685.1 uncultured Cryptobacterium sp. | reverse complement strand
CAGGCATCATATGCGGCTTTGGTTCAGTCATTTTGTCAGGTTACGCTACCGAAAAAAGACTCCTTTACCGATTGGTCCCGTCGCCCCCTAAGTGACTCTCAAGTGGAATATGCTGCAGATGATGTTACGTATCTGCCTACCATCTATCAGGATATGGTCAAAGAGCTTACGGAGCGTGGACGTCTTAACTGGCTTGATGATGCATTTGCTGAAATTTCTAATCCTGAGAAATATAAGGTTGATCCACGCTTACGCTATCGAAAACTAAAACGCGTTAATCAGCTTTCTGCACGGCAAATGGCAGCTGCGCGTGAATTTGCTGCATGGCGTGAACAGCGTGCGCAGAAACTTAATATTCCCCGTAAATGGGTAGTATCGGACGAGCAGATTGTAGAGGCTTGTCGTAGAGAGCCTGCTACTTTAGATGAACTTTACATGGTTCGAGGTATGCGCGAATCGCTTAAGGCAAATGATGCACGGCAGGTTCTTAAACTTATCAAGAAGGGTCTGACATGTCCTGAGGAAGATTTGCCTCAAACGAAAGTGTCTCAGCGAAGTGAAGCTAATGTTGATATTGCTGTTGATCTTATGAACGGTATTGTGCGCTTACGTGCCCGTCAAAATAAGATTGCTCCGCAAACACTAGCACCTCATGCAGAGCTTATGAAGTTAGCGCGCGGTCATGATGAAGACTGTGAGCTTTTAAAGGGTTGGCGCTATCATGTGGTTGGAAAAGAGCTTTCTGACTTTCTTGAGGGAAAATTTTTACTACAACTCATTGACGGAAATCTGAAAATTGTCCGTGGAGAGTAATATTTTTCTTGATACCAGGTAAGCTATGAAAAACGTTGTACAAGCTGACAAGCTATGAGGTAACCGAGAGAAAATTACCTGATAGATAAAAGAAGTAGGGAACATATACCTACATGATGTCTCTTATGTGGATTGGCAAAATAAGAAGGTAGGAGCATAGATGTATCTTCTCTTAATTGTAGTGACGCTTGCGATTGGTTTTGGTGCGCAGGCATACGTTAATCGTCAAATTAAAAAGTATTCCTATGTGCCTATTTCCAACGGCATGACGGGATATCAAGTTGCGGTTGGAATGCTTCACTATTATGGTATTCACGATGTTGCGGTGCGTATGGGACGTCCTGGCGATAACTTCTTTAATCCCAAGGACAACTCAATCACTCTTGACCCACAATCTTTTAACGGTTCATCTATTACTGCTACTGCTACGGCATGCCACGAAGTTGGTCATGCATGTCAGTATGCACAAGGATATGTGCCTATCAAAATTCGCGGTGCGATGGTTCCCGTTGTGAACTTTGCTTCTAATACGTGGATCTTTTTGCTGTTAATTGGCATCTTTTTAAACATTGCGGGTTTGATCGATTTGGCGATTATTTTCTACGCGTTTGCAGTTTTATTCCAGCTAGTTACGCTTCCTGTTGAATTCAACGCAAGCCACCGTGCTCTTGCTTATATGGAAACAACCGGATTGCCTGGCTCTGAACGAAGCGGTGCCTGGAGTGTTCTGCGAGCTTGTGCGCTCACGTATGTTGCGGCAGCTCTTGTATCGGTACTGCAGTTACTTTATCTTTTGGGTTCACGCGAAGAGTAGATAGTCGGTTAAAGAGGTTTTACTTTTTGCGCTCCAGCTAGGCAGGCTGTAATCTTTTGCAATTCACGCAAGCAAGATCGTGTAAAAAACATACGATAACTGAGTGGAATTTTTTTCTAGGAGTACTATATGAATGCACAACCAACCATGTTTGGATTATCGAGTGCAGAAGATATTACTTCCGATGAGCCCGTTTCTTCTAAGAAGCGGGCGCTTTCTGTATCTGCTGCAATTCGGTTAACTAAATCACTTTTGCAAGAGCATACCTTCTGTATTGAAGGAGAAGTAAGCGAGCTTAACAATAAGCCTGGGTATAAGGCGGTATATTTTACTATCAAGGATGAGGATGCTTCGCTGCCCTGTCTTATGTGGAAGAATCGCTTTCAGGCAAGTGGGGTAGTGCTCAAGGTTGGTGCAAAGGTTCAGGTTACAGGGAAATTTACCATCTTTGCCCCTAAGGGGCGTATGAACTTTGACGTTTCTCGTCTTGTTCTGGCAGGTGATGGCGATCTGCGAGCACGTGTTGCCCGTTTAGCTGAAAAGCTTAAAAAAGAAGGACTCATGGATGCAGCGCGCAAACGTCCGCTTCCTTCATTGCCGCTTACTATTGGTCTTGTTACTTCACCGCGAGGTGCTGCGGTGCATGATGTCTTGCGAACTTTGCGTAGGCGTTATCCTCTTGCGCGAATTATATTTGCAGGTGTTCCTGTGGAGGGCGCAACAGCACCCGCCGATCTCTCAAATGCTCTTACAAAGGTTGCTGCAAGCGATGCTGAGGTAATTTTATTGGTCCGTGGCGGTGGCTCCTTTGAGGATCTTATGCCCTTTAACGATGAGGGCTTAGCGCGAACCATTGCTGCTTGCCCTAAACCAGTGGTTACTGGAATTGGCCATGAACCGGATACCTCTATTGCTGATATGGTAGCTGATGTACGTGCCTCTACTCCGACAGGTGCAGCAGAGGCGGTAAGTCCACAGACAGATGAATTACTTGAGCTTTTGCAGACGCAGGCATCTCGACTGTCCGGTTCTCTTACGCATCGATTGCATCGTTCAGAAGTTTTTCTTGAAGGCATTGCTTCACGTCCTTTATTCCGTGATCCTTTAACGCTGTATTCAGCAGAAATGCAGTCAGTAGATACTTTGCAGGATACGATGGAACGCATTGGCAAAACCTTACTAAACCGTGATGCGCATAGTCTTGATATGGCTCAGGCATCAATGCTTAGAATGGTCAAATCGCTCGTGGTGCCTTACCAGTCGCAAGCGGCAGTTATAACTTCACGACTGCATGACTTATCACCTTTGAAAATTCTTGAGCGTGGTTGGTCAATTGCGCGGGATGAAAAAGGCTCAATACTGAAGAGTGTCTCGCAGGTAAAACCTCAGGAAAGAATTTCGGTACAGCTCCTTGATGGTACTGTCATAGCTCGCGTAGAGGATGAGGTTACCTCTGAGGTCACTGAGTTTGTACCTATTGATAAACCATAGCTAGAGTGATCAGAAAAAAATTCAACCGTAACAAATAACCACTGATAGAGATAAAGAGAGGCGGATTTCCCCATGCAGAATCAAAGTGCCCAAGACCAAAATCAACAGCAGGATACCAATCAAAATAATGATTCGTCTGCTTGCGTAACATCTGAAGATATGACTTTTCGTGAAGCCATGGCAGAGCTGAATGGAATCGTTAATGCCTTGGAAAGCAATACCCTTGAGCTTGAGGAAAGCTTAGTAAAATATGAACGGGGCATTGCCTTACTGCGTTATCTCAAGGAAAGTCTTAATGCGGCACAGCAAAAAGTAGAGGTTTTGATGGGTGAGCTCGAAATGCCCGAAGATGACGCTATCACAGACACAACCCTTTCTAAAGCGTAAAGAAGAAGCTCTATACCTCATAATTTTTGCTGTTTTGTTGCGAATTAGTTAAGAGGCCATCTTCGTAATATCTCCGCATTTCGTAACCGCTTGTCGCTGTTTTTTGCTCTTTGAACGCTTTAATAATGCCGTTCGCCAGCTACCGGAAAAATGCCTGTCTCATCACGGGATAGGCATCATTTTTTCGTACAATAGAGAAACGAAAAAGTAGTGGGAGGGATTGATTTGAACATCCTCGTTATAAATGCAGGTTCTTCTTCATTAAAGTATCAATTGGTAGATATCGCTACTCATAAGGTTGTAGCCAAGGGTCTTTGTGAACGTGTAGGTACCGAAGAGTCTTCACATAAGCACGGTATCGACGATAACGAGTTTGTCTATGAACTACCTCTTCCAGATCATACGGCGGCCGTACAGGTTGTTTTGGATGTGCTTTCTCAAGGTCCCAATGCGGTAATCCATGATATGAGTGAAATTGCAGCAGTGGGTCATCGTGTTGTTCATGGTGGAGAATATTTTGAAAAGTCAGCTTTGATCGATGAGGATGTCATTGCCAAGATCGATGAATTAGCTGAATTGGCGCCTCTGCATAACAAAGCGGCACTTGCTGGTATTTTTGCTTGCCGTAAGCTTATGCCTGACACTCCTATGGTTGCAGTTTTTGATACGTCATTTTTCCAGACGCTTCCACCGTCTGCTTATATGTATCCTTTGCCTTATGAATACTATGAGAAATATGGTGTTCGTAAATATGGTGCACACGGGACGTCTCATCGCTATATTGCAGAGCGTGCAGCCGATTTACTTGGTGAGCCTTTAACTGACTTGCGTTTGATTACCTGCCATTTAGGAAATGGTTGCTCGATTTCTGCCATTGATCACGGAAGCCCTATCGATACGTCTATGGGCTTTACGCCACTAGATGGCTTGATGATGGGCACTCGTTGCGGTTCGATCGATCCTGCAATTGTGACTTTTTTGATGGAAAAGCTTGATCTTACTCCTGGTGAAATGAATGACATCATGAATAAGCAATCAGGTCTTTTAGGTATTTCAGGAATAAGTAATGACCTTCGTAGTGTGCGGGAGGCCTCTGAGGCAGGCGATGAACGTGCTATGCTTGCTTATGAAATGTATTCCTCCCGTGTTAAGAAGTATATCGGTCAATATTTCTTCATGCTTGGTGGTGCGGATGCTATTGTGCTGACCGCAGGTGTTGGTGAAAACTGCGACAAAATGCGTCGAATGATTTTCTCTGGCTTGCAGCCTTTGGGTATTATCTTGGATCCTGAAAAGAATAAACAGCGCGGTTTTGAGCGTTTTATTTCTTCCGATAAGTCTGAAGTTCCCGTAATTGTTATTCCAACTGATGAGGAATATATGATTGCTCGTGACACCTACGACATTGTTCGTGAAAAGACTCAGATTGTTCCTATGCAGAAATAGCTGAGAATTTATTTGTAGAGGCAGGCATGCTTTCAGTTGCTTTGACGTAGGTATTCGTAGTTCCATCATCGCTACCTCACAGGTATAGAAGCCGCCTGCCGCATTAGGGTACGCACAGTGATCTGTTATTTTGGCATGGCTCCGTAAAATACCGGTACATGAATACTACCGATGTCCTTTATTTCCTTTGTTTCGGATGTCCAGAAGGGTTTTACATCCACCCGAACCATCTGGGGGTTTTC
>USIG01000116.1 GCA_900554685.1 uncultured Cryptobacterium sp. | reverse complement strand
GCCATAATATCAATCGTTTACGAATTCAGGTGAAGGAGAAAACATGAACACGGTAGCTGAACCTCGCTTTGGTCGCATGATTACTGCAATGGTAACGCCTTTTGATGAAAATCTTGATTTAGATTTGAAACAGGCACGCGCCTTAGCTCGTCGTTTAGTTGACGGTGGAACTGACGCTCTCGTTATTAACGGCACCACAGGGGAAAGCCCCACGGTATTTTATCCTCAGAAAATGAAACTTTTTGAGGCAGTAGTTGCTGAAGTTGGGGGAGAAGTACCTATTATTGCCAACGTTGGTGATAACTGCACTGCTGATACGGTTGATTTTGCACAAGACGTTCAAAAGCTTGGCGTTGATGCCTTCATGTTGGTGGTTCCTTACTACAATAAACCTCCACAAGAGGGGTTATATCAGCACTTTAAGACAATTGCTGAATCGGTTGATTTACCTTGTATTCTTTATAATATTCCTGGTCGTTGTGTTATTAATATGACAGCAGAGACTACGTTGCGTTTAGCAAACGATGTTGAAAACATTGTTGCAATTAAGGAAGCTTCTGGTAATTTGGAGCAAGTTGCAGCTATCATTAAAGATGCTCCTCGCGGTTTTGATGTTTATTCTGGTGATGATTCACTTACCTATGACATGATGAAACTTGGAGCTGCTGGGGTAATTTCTACCGCAGGCAATGTTGCACCTGCACGCATGAAAGAAATTACTGATTTATGTGCTGCGGGTAAATTTGATGAGGCGAAGAAGGCCCATGATGCTTTCTTGCCTTTGATGGACGAACTTTTCGTTACCGCTAATCCTATTATGGTTAAGGAAGCTCTTAACCTTGTAGGTTTTCCTGTGGGTGGCGTGCGATTGCCTTTAGTTCCAGCAACTGAAGAGCAGTCTGCTCATTTAGCTCAGGTAATGAAAGAGGTTGGAGTTTTGTAAACGTCTTTTTATCAGGACGTTTTATCCCCTTCAATCTTTACTCGTCTATATGTTTTGGCTAGAACCCTTCGCATTCATGGAGTGCGAAGGGTGTTTGACGTATATAAGACACTGATAAAAAGGAAACATATGGCAGAACAATCCCAGAAGGGAAACTCTTCACAGGCTAAGCCACGCCGCAATAAAGAAGTGGTACGCCATGTACATTTAGAACGGAGCCGTCCAAAGCTTTCAAGTTATGATGAGCAAGACAATGCTCGTAAAGCTAAAAAGGCTCAAAATCGAAGATCTCGTGCACAAAGCGCGTCGCGAGGGAAAAAAGCGAGCGCTAGCCCCGCACGTCGTGATTCTCGTGCTAAGTTACGCATCATCCCTTTAGGTGGTCTTGATGCGATTGGTAAGAACATGACCGCTTTCGAGTGCGGCAATGATATGGTTCTTGATGATGCAGGATTGATGTTTCCCGATGATAACCATCCTGGCATCGATCTGATTTTGCCTGATTATTCGTATGTTCTTGAAAATGCGGATAAACTGCGAGGCATCGTCATTACGCATGGTCACGAGGATCACACCGGAGCTCTTCCGTATCTTTTAAAAGATCTTGATCGTAAGGTTCCTATTTATGCGACTAAGCTCACCCTTGGTCTTATCGAGGGAAAGCTTGCAGAACATAAGATCAAGAATGCAAAACTTTGCGAAATTAAACCTGGTCAATCGATCAAGCTTGGCTCGATAACGGCAGAATTCTTTTCGGTCAATCACTCAATTCCTGATGCGGTCGGAGTATTTTTCCAGACGCCTGCAGGCAATGTACTTCATACCGGTGACTTCAAGCTCGACCAAAGCCCTATTGATGGAGTACATACCGATTTCGGAGCTCTCGCTCGTTTCAGCAAAATTGGTGTTGACCTTATGATGTCGGATTCTACTAATGCTTCAAATCCTACCTTTACTCCTTCGGAGGCAGAAGTAGGAAAGGCGCTTGATACGATTATTTCTCAGGCTACGGGTCGCGTGATTGTCGCTTCGTTTGCTTCTCATATCCATCGTATGCAGCAAATCTGCGATGCGGCGGTTCGCAACGGTCGTAAGGTGGCTGTTACTGGACGCTCGATGGTGCAGAATACCGACATTGCCCGTCGTTTAGGGTATCTGAATATTGCAGATAAAAACCTTATTGATGCTTACGATCTTAAAGGTTGTCCCTCTAATTCCTATGTGGTTATGTGTACCGGTTCTCAGGGCGAGCCTCTTTCTGCTCTTGCTCGTATCGCAAACGGAAATCATAAAACCATTTCAATCGAAGAGGGAGACACCGTTATTATTTCGGCAACTCCCGTTCCTGGCAACGAAAAGGCAGTAACAAAGGTTATTAACGATCTCGCAAAAATTGGTGCAGATGTGTTTGATAAGTCGCGCGCTCGTGTTCATGTTTCGGGTCATGCATCTGCAGAAGAACTTAAGTTGGTACTTTCTATTGTTCAGCCGAAGTATTTCATGCCGGTTCATGGGGAAGCAACGCATTTACGTGCGCATGCGCGCCTTGCTGAAGTTACCGGAGTTGCAAAGAATAATATCTATATTTGCGAAAATGGTGAGTCTCTCGAGCTGTCTTATTGTGGATTAAAGCGCGGTAAAAGCGTATCGAGCGGAATTATCCTTGTTGATGGTTTAAGTGTTGGTGATACTTCAGAATTCATCTTGAATGAGCGTACTAATTTAGGTTCTCAAGGTGTTGCGGTTATTGCGTGCGCTATCAATAAGAAGACCCATGAACTGATGTGTCCTGTTTCTGTGGAGATGCATGGTATACCAGGCGGAGATGAGCCTCGTTTTGTTGAAACGGTTACCTCTTCGGTGACAAGCGCGCTTAAGCGAAGCCTTCAAAAGCAAGAAGAGGCAAAGGCAGTTCGCAAATCGGCACGAAGTGCCCTTTTATCTATCTTGTGGGAACGAACAAATCAAAGGCCCTTGGTCGTTATTAACCTACTTGAGATTTAGTACATTTGGCACTACTATCCATATAACACCTCACGTAATACCACACCCTAAACGAACCATAATTACACTAAAGGGAAGGCTATGGCACAAAGGCAACCTCAGCAACGTAAACAATCTTCACGATCCGTGGGCTCTGCAAAGCAGGTTCGCGGATCGTCGTCTAATAAAGCAAAACCTGGGTACCATAAACAAAAGCAAGAACCACAACCTAAAACCCTTCTTGATGAGCGAACCAAGCGCGATATTGCCTCAGTTGCATTGATTATTCTTGCGCTTGCCTTGCTAGCTAGCGTTTTATTTTCTTCAAACGGGGTCGTTACAGGTGCTCTTGCAATGGCATTGCGCTTTAGTCTTGGGATAGGGATGTATGTTCTTCCTGTTCTGCTTATTATTTTGGGAGTAACGTTTCTTATTCGCTTTCAAAATGAGATGGTTCCTGCGCGCGTTGCAGTAGGCTTTGCTTTGTTGTTTATCGCGTTTTTGACCATTGTTTCGCTGTTCACGCCCGGAGCCGAAGAGGATCCTAATGTCTTGTTTGCTCAGGTGTATCTTGTCAACCATGGCGGATACTTAGGGGCTGGCATTGCCTGGGCTGGACTTCGCCTCTTTGGTACTACCGTTTCAATTATTTTGATGGTAGGCCTTATTGTTATTGCGCTTATTATTATCGGCTTTTCACTTTCTTCGCTTTATGACCGCATAAAAACTCACTACGAAGAAAAGCATGAAATGACTGATGAGCCCCTCTACAGTGATTCGCTGCCTCGTCATTCGTTTGCTCGTATTCGTCGAATGCCTCAGCAACAAGAACAGGGCAACTTACCACAAGACCTCTCAGCTGACAAAACTCATGTTTTGCCTCAATCGCACCGAAGTGAAGCTCCTACGCAACTTCTGAGTGATGGTGATGAGATGAGCACACCGAAAAAGGGGTCCTTCTCGCGTAAAAGCTCTCAAGCTTCTGATTCTCATGCATTAAAGACCGTTCAACTTGGTCATGAGGAAGAACTTCCTGCAGAAAATTTGAAGCCTCACACTATCACACGAAAGCTTCGCTCTAAACCTGAGAATAACGCACCTGCATCAGCAGAAGAAGCACCTGCACAAAAGCCTGCCCGTAAAAAGGTATCCGATACAGCAAGTCCGCACCCTCTTGAAGGATTTGAGCTTCCTGATATGTCACTTTTGAATACGACAAAGGAAACAGAAGTGACAAAAGAAAGCGAAGCATCTCTTCGTGCAACAGGAATGCACTTGCAGGATACCCTTGCTGATTTCGGTGTGCCGGCAAGTGTTGTTGGATGGGTTCATGGTCCAACAGTGACACTTTTTAAAGTAGAACTTCCCAGTGGCGTTCGTGTTAATAGGGTTTCAAATCTCACCGATGACATTGCACTTGCTCTTGCCGCGCCTGGTGTGCGTATTTTTGCACCTATTCCAGGAACAAATTATGTGGGTATTGAAGTACCCAATAAAAAGCGTGAAATGGTTTTATTGGGGGATGTTTTGAAGCATGCTCCTAAAGGTCCTTTGCAGGTTGCTATCGGCAAAGATGTTGAGGGTAACTGTATCGTAAGCGATTTGGCAACCATGCCTCATCTTTTGATCGGCGGTACAACGGGCTCTGGTAAATCTGTTTCCATTAATGGCATGATTATGTCCATTCTGATGCGTGCAACTCCTGCTGAGGTTCGTATGATCATGATTGACCCGAAACGAGTGGAGTTCACACCCTATAATGGCATTCCTCATCTTTATGTTCCTGTAGTTACAGAGGCTAAAGAGGCGGCAAGCGCTTTGTCGTGGGCAGTTGCGGAAATGGAGCGCCGTCTTAAGGTATTTTCTGGAATTGGCGCGCGTAACATTGGGCAATACAATGCCAAAGCTCAGCAAGGCCTTGAACTCAATGACGAGCCCGCTAAAGAGATGCCCTATATTGTTATCATCATTGACGAGCTTGCCGATCTTATGATGAACGTTGGCAAAGAGGTGGAATTTTCTATTTCGCGCTTGGCTCAGCTTGCGCGAGCAGCAGGTATTCACCTTATTGTCGCCACTCAGCGTCCCTCAACTAATGTTGTAACGGGTCTTATTAAGGCAAACATCACCAATCGTATAGCATTTAATGTTGCTTCAGGAATTGACTCGCGCGTCATCCTTGATACTCCTGGTGCTGAAAATCTTATCGGTTTGGGCGATTTGCTTCTTTCTAAACCCGAGCTTGCTAAACCTCAGCGCATTCAGGGATGTTTTGTTTCTGAAGATGAAATTGCTGCTGTCGTGGAGAAATTGAAGTCACAAGGTGAGCCCGATT
>USIG01000115.1 GCA_900554685.1 uncultured Cryptobacterium sp. | reverse complement strand
GAATAATTCATCCTCGTTGGACCCACAATAACAATAAGTCCACGATGAGAATCTTGTCCGAATCGATTAGCAATCACCGAAACACCTGAAAGTGCCTCAGAATCGTTTTCGTGGCCAATACGTACTACAGGCTTATCGGAATGAACAGCGTCATCAAACACACGAAGCAGTAACGTATCATCCTCAAGCTCTTCTAAAACAGGCATCAAACACGTAGGATCACTAAATTCAGGTTTTGCTAGCAGATGAGACATACCCAGAGGATGAGCTTTGATGGCATTCTTTTCTTTGAGGCAAATCATGATTTCGGATAAAACCATATGAAACAGTTCATCGTTAAGATCAGCAGGAAGAGACTCGCTCTCAAACGATAAATTCCTTCCCACCAAAACCGTATTGATAAGCTCCTGGGTGCGCTGCAGGGCCTCCGCGCTGCAGTGAGCAGGCATATCCATCTGACGATCAAACACCTGACCATCTTCGGTGACAATAACAATAAGGAGCCGGTTTGTAGGAAGGGCAACTAGATTAACCAAGCGAATATCAACCGACAAAAAACGCGGTGGTACCAGCATGGTCATGCAATCAGTTAGACGGGCAAGTGCCTGAGATGTTTTATCCAATAAATCATCTAAGTCATTTGCACATTCTTTCAGCTGAGAAAGTGCACCCTCATCGACCGAAATATCCGAATCCTTTAAAAGATCGTCTACAAAAGCACGATATCCATAATCAGTTGGAATTCTTCCAGCAGAGGTGTGAGGCTGTGTTAAGTACCCCATATCTTCGAGAAGCGATAATTCGCTTCGAACTGTCGCAGAACTGATACCAAGGTTGTACCGTTCAACCAGGGTACGCGATCCTACCGGCAGTGCACGAGCAATATATTCTTCAATCAATGCTCTAAGCACCAGTCTTCTTCTGTCTGAAAGCACTCTAACACCTCCTTTTAAACCACTACTTATTATATTCCCTCACGCATTTTAGCAGCGTATGGGAGAGAGTGCTAATACCCTTGACGTAATCGTTACCTATTTTTGATTTGTTGTACGTATTTAGGGCGCTAATTCTAAAATTCGTCCATAGAGCTGGTTGCCGAAAAACCAGCCTTTATGAGTAGGAATCCAGGAATTATCGGTATGAGTGATAAAACCATCATGCTCAAGATTTTCAAGCGTTTGAGGAAGTTCAGGAAGAAGGATCGAGGCAATTTCGACTTCGTCATCTTGCACCCCTTTTTTCATACGCATGCGAAGCATCATATCCTCAGCGGCCATCTGAAAAACATCAAGTTCTTCAATGAGCCCTTCATCGACCGAAAAACGTTGGCGATGTAAATCGTCTTGCCTCATACTCACAGCGCCTCTACCCAATCCCAAATAAGGTTTAGAAGTCCAATAGGCACTATTGTGACGGGATTCGAAACCATCAAAGGCATAACTTGCTACTTCATAGTGAATCATACCCTTTTGTGTTAAGAGATGATGCGCCTCTTCCATACACTGCGCACCAAAGTCTTCGTCAAAATGAAGCGTACCATCTGAAACAAGCTGATCAAATACCGTACCTTCTTCAATGGTAAGAGGATAAATACTGATATGCTTGATGCCCAATGAAAGGGCGCATTCAAGATCATGACGAAATGATTTCATGGTTTGACCTGGCAGTCCACACATCAAATCAATGCTTATGTTGGAAAATCTCTCTTGGGCACACTGTATTGCCTGCAATGCTTTTTCAGAGGTATGAATGCGACCAAGCGTTTTGAGCACCGTATCATCAAAGCTTTGCACACCAAGCGAAATACGCGTTACCCCTAGCGCATAGACATCACGCACCATAGCAGCAGTTAAGCTATCAGGATTTGCCTCAAGCGTGCACTCAACCTCAGGGGTTAAATGCATCGAAACCGATAAAGCATAAAGGATAGAAGAAAGGCGTTTGTTACCAAGATAACTCGGTGTTCCACCACCCAAATATACCGTTTCAATGTTTCCCAGCATATCCTTGCGCGAATAATTTCGAATTTCTTGGATAAGCGCATCGGTATACGCGTCAAGGCAAGGATCATCACAAGCGACAGCCCTTGTCGAAAAATCGCAGTATCGACAACGACTTTTACAAAATGGAACATGGATATAAAGGGCTCGATAGGGTTGCCATGATGCCATTTAGAGCGCCTCTTCACTTAGCCGACATGCCTCGTTAAAAAGCGCCGTAAAATCTTCAAGCGTGACGGCATCATTGATCTTTCTGCGGGTAGCAGCAGCATCTTTAGTGCCAGCAACATACCACATGGCGTGTTTACGCATACGAGCAAGATTAGACCCACAACGCTCAGAGAGCATTTCGGCATGTCTTATGGCTAGATCCATTTTTTCTCGCGGAGTAGGCCCTATAAACCCAGGACCGCCTTGAAGCTTCGAGGCAATATCGCGAAAAATCCAAGGATTACCTTGAGCTGCCCGTCCCACCATAATCGCATCGCAACCGGTTTGCTCAAACATAGCTTGTGCCGAAGCACCATCAACAATATCACCGTTACCGATAACAGGAATGGAAAGAGCATCCTTACAGCGGCGTATAATATCCCAATCAGCGCTTCCTCGATAAAACTGCTGAGCATACCGACCATGAATAGCAACCGCACTGGCCCCTGCCTGTTCCATACGAAGAGCAAAGTCGAGTGCCGTTTCATGATCAAGCTCGAATCCACGACGGAATTTTACCGTTACAGGACAAGAAACCGCCCCCCGAATTGCCCGCACAATACGCGCGGCAAGATCAGGATCACGCATTAAAGCAGCCCCGTCGCCTTTTCCCGCAATTTTTCGCGCAGGGCAGCCCATATTGACATCAATAGCAAAAAGGCGTTCTTTAAGAGTTTGTTCGACCCACCGTGCTTGCGTGGCGAGAGTTTCAGGTTCATGGCCAAAGAGCTGAACACTAACCTTATCTTCTAAGGGTGAAAGATCAAGCAGGTGAATTGTCTTTTCATTCGCATAGCTTAAAGCCTTCGCCGAAACCATTTCGGTATAGGTAAGTTGAGCTCCTAGCTCACGACAAAGATGACGAAAGACCACATCACCCACCCCAGCCATCGGAGCTAAAATGATACGCCTGTCCTGCAAAAAGGATTCGGTCATTTTGCTATACCTTCAACTTCCTACAGCCCACTTGAAAGCCCTGCAAGACCGGTAAGAAAATAGATGATAAGAACAAGCGCCAAAACAACGGCCACCACACATCCGCAGCCAATGCCAACTTTACTTCCTGAAGACATTTTTGCCTGCTCACGCTCTTCAGCAAGCTTTTTTTCATCAAAAGGATCATTGATCCAGTCATATTCTTTATGGGGATCTTTACGCATAGACACACCTACTCATCAACCTTCAAAATTGCCATGAACGCTTCTTGAGGCACCTCTACGTTGCCAATGCTCTTCATGCGTTTCTTGCCCTTTTTCTGCTTTTCTAGCAGTTTACGTTTACGTGAAATGTCACCTCCATAACATTTCGCTAAAACATCCTTACGCAGGGCGCGTACGGTCTGTCTTGAGAGCACTCTTGATCCAACAGCAGCTTGAATAGGCACTTCAAACATTTGACGAGGGATAATCTCCTTCAATTTTTCTGTAAGAATCCTACCGCGATCATAGGCCTTATCGGTATGTACAATAAAGGATAGGGCATCAATAGGCTTTCCTGCTAATAAGATATCAAGTTTTACCAGCTTAGAAGGCTTATACTCATCGAAATCATAATCGAGCGAAGCATAGCCTTTTGTACGACTTTTCAGCTGGTCAAAATAATCCATAATCAACTCTGATAGAGGAATCTCCCACAGCATTTCAACCGTGGTGGTATTTAAGTAATTCATCGTCTTGAACTCACCGCGACGAGCAACAGTAAGTTCCATAACAGCACCTACATAATCAGGGGGAATAAGAATTTTAGCCTTAAGATACGGCTCTTCAATATGCTCAATTTCACTTGCATCAGGCATATCTTGCGGTGAATGTAGAGAAATCATCGTTCCGTCGGTCTTGAACACGTGATACTCCACCGAAGGAGCCGTCGCAAGCAAGTCAAGACCAAACTCACGCTCTAGACGCTCTTTGACAACCTCCATATGCAAAAGGCCCAAAAAGCCTACGCGAAAGCCAAACCCAAGCGCATGACTGTTTTCTGCTTCGTAAATAAGAGCAGGATCATTGAGAGCAAGTTTTTCAAGAGCGTCTTTAAGCTCTTCGTATTGATCACCTTCGATAGGAAACAGACCCGTATAAACCATAGGCTTCACATCGCGATATCCTGGAAGCGGTTCGGTGCACCCACCTTTTTCCAGCGTGATGGTATCACCAACTTTAACCTGTGAGGGATCCTTTAAACCCGTAACCAAATAGCCTACTTCACCAACGCCAAGCTCTTCGGCAGGAACTTCAGTAGGCCTACGAACGCCGACCTCTTCGACAAGCGTTACCGTATCGGTTGCCATCATGCGAATAGATTGCCCTTTACGCATTGATCCGTTCACGATGCGAACCAACGCAACAACACCACGATAGGCATCAAAATACGAATCGAAAATAAGTGCTGAGAGCGGAGAAGTAGCATCTCCTTCAGGATGGGGAATGTTATAGACTATGGCCTCTAAAAGATCATGAACCCCTTCGCCAGTTTTCCCACTTGCAAGAATTGCATCATCAGCAGGAATGGCAAGGCCGTCCTCAATTTCCTGGCGGACACGTTCAGGTTCTGCTGCAGGAAGATCAATCTTGTTGATTAAAGGAACAATTTCAAGGTTTGCATTCATTGCCATCATGGCATTTGCAACCGTTTGAGCCTCAATACCCTGAGTAGCATCAACCACCAAAACAGCGCCTTCACAGGCTGCTAGAGAGCGAGAAACTTCATAGGTAAAGTCAACATGACCCGGTGTGTCAATAAGGTTGAAGTGATACAACTGTCCATCATCAGCACGATAGTCAACTCTTACCGCTTGGCTTTTAATCGTAATTCCGCGCTCGCGTTCGATATCCATAGAATCAAGCACTTGTTCTTTCATATCGCGTTTTGAAACAGTTTCAGTCATTTCGAGAATGCGATCAGAAAGCGTTGATTTTCCATGATCGATATGGGCAATGATGGAAAAATTGCGTATGTAGCGTGGATCGAGAGCCATAACATCCTGTTCTTTAAGTTGGTAGCAACAAAGCTTTTCGTACTCTTTAAATAAACGTATATAATACGGTTTTAGAATAAAGTGTGGGTAGATTCTACCCTA
>USIG01000114.1 GCA_900554685.1 uncultured Cryptobacterium sp. | reverse complement strand
CTATCAGCTATTTTCGCCTTCGTCAGGATTGCGCCAGCACATTCTTCGTCTCCATAAACGAGAGCGGTATAAAGCAAGGTGCGATACGATGCTGGACCTTCGTCGGATAGATCTAAATCGGGGGCACTAAGGTGCAGTTCAAGCTCTTCGGGGTCATGAGAAACAATTGCTTGCGAGCAATCTTGATATGTGGTGGTAATGCTGCTGGAATAGGCGGGTACAAGCACGAGCGCGCCAAGAAGGATAAGCGCAGGAATACTAAAGGCATAAAACGATATTGGAATAGCGATAAGCGGCCCTAGCTTTTTGCCTTGTGCATGGCGTTGTTTGGTCCGTGCGGCGAAAACAATGCTTATTACGGTTGCAGCAACAAATAAAGCTAAGGCAGCAACGATTACAAAGGCAATTGAACTCATGACGGCAAGAAGTATCAGTACGCTTATTCCGCCCATGGTAATCCTTTCCGGTCGCTGTCTTAGCTTTTGATGGTCGATCAACAAATTGAGATTAATCCAATTTGTCAATTACCTGTGTATTATTCAATCACATAAGCTGCAACGATTTCACCGCAGAATACGGTATGGAAATCGCGGAAACCTGTTTCGTCGGTTGGGTACCAGCGCTCAATATCGCCTGGGTTAAGAGCGCGCAAATCCTGATCTTGTACGTAGCGAACTTTGCATTCTAGTGTTAAGGGTAATTCGCGGATGCCGGGTGCTGCAATAACCTTAGGGTCTTCAAGGGTAAGGCCGAGCTCAGCAATTTTGTCCATGTCACGTCCAGACTTAGAGCCGCACAATGCGATTATGTTCTTGTCGATTTCTCCCATAGGGATATTCACGCTGAATTCTTTGGTGGCTTCGAGGAATTCTTTAGTGAAGCGATGTTGACGAACAAAAGCGGTAAAAAGAGGCTTACCCCATTCAATACCAAGAGCTCCCCAGCTGATGGTCATGGAATTTACTCGGTCCTTATTCTTGGTAGTGAGCAAAACACCTTTCTGTACGCCTTGGAGAATTTCAGTTGCATGTTCAAGTGGATTTATGGTGTGCTTCATTGCTAATCTGTCCTTTCGCGCTCGATGCTTTAAAGGCTCTTTGACGACAGCTTTTTATGAACACGAAAAAGATGGCATATTCTGCAGCCGTCCTGCGTAAAAGCATCAGGGTAGTTTTTTCTATAGTAGCGAATGCTAATCAGAAGCGAAAACAAGCCGAGTGAACTTTAATCAATATTTCAATAAAACGGTAAGGCACCAGTAAGGTTGTTGTTAGGTTGTGCGCGTAACGTAAGAGCTGTCAAAACAGGTAGTTGGGTTTTGCAGACAAGGCTAACTCGGCATAAAGCGGTTCGCATGAAATAAGTCAAAAGCGCGTTTTGTGAGCCTTGTCTGTCTATCCACAATCGATGGAGGGGCGCAGCTATGAAAGTTTCTATGAAAAAGATGATGGGGCTCTTCGTTCTTGCGGTTGCGCTGGTGTTTTTGGAGGGATTACTTCCTGAAAAGCGACGCAAAAGCTCTCTTCCGCATTCTCGACGCATCAAGGTGGTGAGCTAGTCATGGACGACAAGCGGGGAACTGTCACCGGTCTTATTTCGTGTGCGGTAATTTTGGTCATTGCGGTATTGGTAATTGCAACTGGTGGCGGGTTGTAGCGCGGTAGCTCTAAGAGAGGTGTAATGCCTCATTTTGTGAGCTATCTCATAAAATTTGTGAGATAATGAACAAAATTTGTGAGATAGGACTATCAAAATGGCATATCAGCGATCAATAGTAAAGATAATAAAAGAAAGAATTGAAGAGCAAAGACATTTCATCCAGATTGTGATTGGACCGCGTCAAACAGGTAAAACTACAGCGGTAAACCAAGCAATAGAACAGATTGATTTGCTCTATGTATACGCAGAAGCGACAAAGGGTGATTCGACGCAGGACTGGATACGGGCGCAGTGGTATCAAGCCAGAAATCTCTTTGCTTCTTCACAGCGCTCCGTGCTTTTGATCATTGATGAAGTGCAGTATGTTCAGGGATGGTCTTCTGTTATTAAGACGCTTTGGGATGAAGACACACGTAATGCGGTAAACGTGAAGGTTATTCTCACCGGTTCTTCAGCAACGCTTATCCAGGATGGTTTGAACGAATCCCTTATGGGTAGATTTGAGCTTATCTATTCGCTTCATTGGTCCTATCCCGAATGCGCTGAAGCCTTTGGTTATGATTTGGAAGATTATCTTTATTTTGGCGGCTATCCTGGTGCAGCAGTCTTAAAAGAAAACGAAAGACGATGGCTAGACTATATGCATTCGGCAATTATTGAGCCAAGCATAGCCAATGATGTACTTCAGCTAGCTGACGTTAGAAAGCCTGAGCTTATGCGACGACTCTTTGAGGTAGGGGCTCCGTACTCTGGGCAGGAGATTTCATACAGAAAGCTGCTAGGACAGCTTGATGATCGAGGCAATGCTGCAACAATTGCCCACTATATATCGTTGCTGTCAAAAGCGGGGCTTATGAGTGGATTACAGAAATACGACTCAAAGCTTTTACGTGAAAAGGCTAGTTCACCACGGCTTATAGTACATGATACTTCACTTATGGTTGCAGAATTTGGAAGAAAACGTCACACCCTTTTGACAGATTCGTCACTTAAGGGCCATTTAATTGAAAGTGCAGTTGGCGCTTATCTTATAAACCGATCGATAGTTGAAGGATTCTCGGTGTTTTGGTGGCGTGAAGGCAATGACGAAGTTGATTTTGTCATTGCAGATAAAAGTGCGGTAACTGCCATCGAGGTAAAAAGTGGTCGAGTAAAGTCCACAAGTGGTATGACGAAGTTTCTTATTGAAAACCCTGAAGCCCATTCAATCATTGTTGGTTCGGCGGATTGTAGTATCGAGGCTTTTTTGCGAGGCGAAGTGAACTTATTTATTTAGCTTTACATGAAATCCCGTCAAAAGCGGTAGCTCTAAGCAAACATGAAACCTTTCAAGGGGGAAATCATGGCACATGAGTGCATAGGGGTTGTTAAGAAAGTGCTTTAAGCTCGCTAGTCCCTATAAGCAATATGCACGGCGGCTACACCGAATGTTACATTGGTGTACTCCACGCGATTAAAACCAGCATCCTTCAACATTGTGCTAAAGCCTTCCTGGTTGGGGAAGGCTTTAATTGATTTTGCCAAATAAACAAAACCGGAAGCATCGCCTGTAACCAGTTTGCCCCAAGCCGGAATACCCCAGCGTAAATAGATACGATAACCCAAGCGCATAAGCGGGTTGGGCGGGGTGGAAAATTCAAGCACACAAAGTGCACCACCCGGTTTGAGAACACGGTACATTTCTGAAAGGGCACGTTCGCGCTCAGGCATATTGCGGATGCCATAGGACATGGTCACGACATCGAAAGATTCATCGTCGTAGGGAATATCCTGTCCGTCTACTACCGCCAGTTCAACAGGAACCCCTTTTGCTTCTCCGTCATCAAGGCGTGCTTGGGCGACTTCGAGCATGGCGGGTGTGTAATCGGAAAGCACAATAGAAGCAGGAGGCTTTTGTGCGCATGCGGTAAAGGCAACGTCTCCTGTTCCGCCCGCAATATCAAGAAGGCGCGAGGTAGGCGTAATGGGAGATTTGTCGATCAAAGTACGCAGCCAGCTACGATAACGGCCGAAACTGGAAAGCGCATTGAAGCGCTCGTATTTCCAGGCAATATCGGTAAAAATTTGCTTGACGCGTTTCGAGGAAAGCTCAGCAGGTGCATCTTTTCCTGTTGCGGTATCGATAGAATGGATAGGTTCGCTGGTTTCTTTCGGATCTATAGTCATAAGGTAAAGGTATCCTGTTCTGTATTCATGCAATGCGCATATTTTAGCGCCCTTTGCCGCATCCATATATCCAAGTAGTGTGAATCGCAATGAATTAACTTAGAATAAAACTCTTCAATGCTATCATGACTAAGAATTATCGGGTCAGGAGGAAAGCATGTTATTGTGCGCAAAATATATTGTTCCCGTTTCATCCGAACCTATGGAAAACGGTGCACTTCTTGTTCGTGATGGCGTCATTGCCGATATTGGCACAACGGAAATGATGCGTCTGCGCTATCCCGATGAGGAAGTGAAAGATTTTGGAATGGCGGCGCTCACTCCTGGTTTTATTGATTTGCATGCACGTGTCGAAGATGGCGTGTTGCGTGGCTTAATTCGTGACTTGCCTTTTGTGGAATGGCGTAAAAACATCAACGACCTTCGTTCGCGTATTTCTTCGAGCGAAGCGTATGATTCTGCCTATTTAGGCTGTTTAGAGGAATTGTCAGCAGGGGTTACAACAATTGCAGACACGACATCTACGGGTGCTGCGGTATTTGCGGCACGCGATTGCGGTTTGCGCGGCGTGATTTATCGTGAGGTTGGAGCGATTGATAAGCGCCTGGTAAACTACGCCATGAAAAAGATGGATAGCGATTTGGAAAAGTGGTCGCAAAGCGTTGACCCTGATCAGATTACTCTTGGTGTTTCTCCCGATCCTGTTTACGAATGCCATCCTGAAATGTATCGCAACGTTGCAAAATATGCTGCGAGCCATAACAATCTTCCTATTGCGCTAAAGCTTGCAGGAAGCAATGAAGAGATGCGCTTTGTAAAAGATGGCGCAACAGCAGGTCTTGATAGCACGGTTGACCATCGTGGATTTGTGGAAGTTCCCCCTTGGTTGCCAACGGCAGTAACGCCGGTAAATTATGTACTTAACTGGGGCTTGTTTGAAGCTGAAAACGTGATGGTAGTTTATGGTGTTTGGGTATCCGAAGACGATATTCGCCATTTGCGTGACTACGACGTAGCAATTGCGGCTTGCCCAAGCTTGAATGCTCAGCTTGGCATGGGTGTTGCTCCGGTAAGTGAATACTTGCGTTCTGGCTTGCGCGTGGGCTTAGGTACAGGCGCTCCCGGTTCCGTAAACTATTTGGATATGTTTGCGGAAATGCGTTTTGAACTTATGATTCAGCGTGCCTTAAGTCGTGAATTCCTTGATTCGCAAACACTTCTTGAAATGGCAACTCTTCGCGCTGCTAAGGTATTGCGTATTGAGGATAAGGTTGGTTCGCTCGAGGTAGGCAAACTGGCAGATATTGTTGCTATTGACTTATCGGGGTCTCATCAAACCCCTACAACCGATCCTGTTTCTGCTTTGTTAGGATCGGCAAGCAGCAGTGATGTCATTATGACTATGGTAAATGGCAAGATTCTCTATGATGGAGGAAGGCTCCATGTAGGGGAAGGTGCCACGAAGGCTATCGCTCATGTTTTAGAAGTTCGTGGGCGTTTGCGTTCTTAAGTTTTCCTCTGGTCGAATCCTGGGGTAGAGTTGGTAAGCTCTGCGTTAAGGTTTCCCACAACGAGAAAGAAGTTTTGGTTTATGGCCAATAAGAAACAAAAAAT
>USIG01000113.1 GCA_900554685.1 uncultured Cryptobacterium sp. | reverse complement strand
GAGCTTTTAGGGCTTACCGGGTATATACATGGAGGGTGTTCTCCTCTTGGTATGAAAAAGCGTTTTACTACTACTATTGATGAGTCCGCAGCGCTTTATGACACTATCTTCTTCTCGGGCGGCAAAATTGGTTGTCAGATTGAAACAAGTCTCGATTCTCTTAAGGCTGCTCTTCCAGTGGGCGAGGCCGATTTAACTGCATAAGTCAGAGACTTTTTAGCCATTAAACAAACATATGAACAATTATTCAAATATCTATTGACGATATAATGACTTTTACTATACTTGTGAACAGATGCTCATATGTTGAAAGGTTTAATGATGAGTGAACTTTCTGAAAGGGACTCTCTAGCAGAGGCAAATTACATGCCTGATGAAGAATTGCTCTATGATCTCGCGGATTTCTTTAAGACCTTTGGTGATACAACCCGCATTAAAATTCTTTATGCCCTCATGGAGCAAGATCTTTGTGTGGCTGATCTCGCTGAGGCGATTGGCGCGACTCAAAGCGCTGTTTCTCATCAGCTTCGAACACTTAAACAATCGCGTTTAGTTCGCGCAAAACGCGAAGGCAAAAATGTTATGTATTCACTTTCGGATGATCATGTTCATTCGATTCTCGATCAAGGTATGACTCATATTTGTGAATAAGGGGAGAACTATCATGCGCAAAGTATTCAAACTTGAGAATTTGGACTGTGCTAACTGTGCTGCCAAAATGGAAGACGCTATAAAAAAGATCGAGGGTGTGCATAATGCCTCCATGCGTTTTATGACGCAAAAGCTGGTTATTGAAGCTGATGAATCTGATATGGATGCCATTATCGATAAGGCTGCTTTGGTATGTAAAAAGATTGAACCTGATATGACGATTGTTCGATAGATCTATAAAGCACTTGCATAAAGCATAGCTGATGCACGTTTTGCTTGTATAGGTCTATGGTTCGATAGGTCTATGGTTTGCGCACAACCTCTATGGCTTGCGTACTAACTATAAGGGTATAAGGGTTTCTCATGGCTAAAAATCAAACTAAAACACGTATTCGTATTATTGTGGCGCTTGTCATTTTTGCGTGCGTGTTTGCTTTTACTGAATTTTTCCCGGTAGCCCAGATGGTGGGGGGACAGCTAAACGCGCTGTATCTTGAATTTGTTTTGTTTCTTATTCCCTATTTGCTTGCAGGATATGATGTTTTATATAAAGCTCTGCGAAACATCGGGCATGGTCAGGTATTTGATGAAAACTTTCTTATGAGCATTGCAACTGTTGGGGCATTTGCGCTTGTCTTTTTCCCTGATTCCGATCCGCACATGGCCGAAGGTGCCGCTGTTATGCTGTTCTATCAGGTAGGAGAGCTTTTCCAAGATTATGCAGTGGATAAGTCACGTGCTTCCATTACTAAGATGATGGATATTGCACCTGATTTTGCTTATGTCATGAAAGATGGAGAATTGACCAAGGTTGACCCTTATGAGCTTTCTTGCGGGGATGAGTTCGTAGTTAAACCGGGTGATCGTATAGCGCTTGACGGGGTTGTTGTTGAAGGCAGCTCTCAATTGGACACTTCAGCTCTTACCGGTGAGTCGATACCTCGCCTTGTTGAGCCGGGCGGGGAAGTTATTTCGGGCTGCGTTAATCTAAGCGGTGTTCTTACTATTCGCGCTACGAAGCCTTTTGAAGAATCAACTGTTTCGCGTATTTTAGAGCTTGTGGAAGAAGCGAGTGAGAAAAAGGCTCGTACCGAAAACTTCATCACTCGTTTTGCGCGCTATTACACTCCACTTGTTACGTTTGGCGCGCTTATCATTGCGATTTTCCCTCCCTTGTTGTTTGGATTTTCTTGGGCAGATTGGGTACAGCGTGGTTTGACGTTTTTGGTGGTATCATGCCCTTGCGCATTGGTAATTTCGGTTCCTCTGTCGTTTTTTGGCGGTATCGGGGGCGCATCGCGTATTGGCATTTTGGTAAAGGGCGGCAATTATTTAGAGGCGTTGGCGCATACCGATACGGTAGTGTTCGACAAAACAGGCACTCTTACCAATGGCTCTTTTAAGGTAGTGGCTATCCATCCTGAAACTGATAAGGATTGCTGCTTAAATCCAGACCATTTACTTTCTTTGGCTGCTCATGCTGAAGCGTATTCGAATCATCCTATTGCTCTTTCTATCAAAGAGGCGTACCGTGGAGAAATTGATCCTTCTCGCATAGAAGAAGTAACCGAAAAAGGCGGTCATGGAATTCGAGCCTTGGTTGATAAGCATGTGGTGCTTGTTGGCAATAACAAGCTGATGGATGAGGCTCATATTTCCTATCACGATTGCACTATGGTGGGGACTATCTTGCATGTAGCGCTTGATGGCGTGTATGTCGGACACATTGTTATCGCTGATGTGATAAAACCTGAAGCCAAGCAAGCTCTTCTCGATTTGCATAGTGTTGGCATTCGTAAAACGGTCATGCTCACCGGAGATAGAACCGAAGTAGCTCAAGCGGTTGCTCAAGAAATTGGTATCGATGAAGTTTATGCACAGCTCTTGCCTCAGGATAAGGTTTCTAAGGTTGAAAAGCTCTTATCGCAGCAACATCAAAAAGAAAAGCTGGCATTTGTGGGTGATGGTATCAATGATGCCCCCGTGCTCACTCGTGCTGATATTGGTATTGCTATGGGTGCGATGGGCTCCGATGCGGCCATCGAAGCGGCAGATGTAGTTCTTATGGATGATGATCCCCGCAATATTGCCCGTGCGATAAAAATTGCTCGCAAGACCATGAGAATTGTCTGGCAAAACATTGTCTTTGCCTTGGGAATTAAATTTGCTGTTCTTATCTTGGCAGCTGTTGGTATTGCAACTATGTGGCTTGCGGTGTTTGCCGATGTGGGTGTTGCCATTTTGGCTATCCTCAATGCGATGAGGTGTATGAAGGTAAAGAAGTAAATTTTTCTTAGTTTAATTGCGTGGTAAGATACATGGGTTGTGCTTTAGTGAGTTAGTAAGCACAACCCATTATTCATTTGGCGCATCAAAAGCGTTTTGCTTTTGTCGCTACTAAAGCTGTCACGGCATCATTGGTCGTAGGACACCTAGAAAGAGAGTTTGAATATGAGCAAAGGAACCTACTCGTTCACAACCCCTATTTATTACGTTAATGCTGCTCCTCATTTGGGTACTGCTTATACCACCATTGCAGCAGATGCAGTTGCTCGCTATCAACGCATGAATGGCTACGATGTTGCGTTTGTGACAGGCATGGACGAACATGGCCAAAAGGTTGCTGATACTGCTGCGTCAAAGGGAATGTCTCCTCAAGACTGGTGCGATTCCATGGAGCCAGCTTTTCGTGACGTATGGGATTTGCTCAATATTACCTATACCGATTTCGTGCGTACAACCGAACCCCGTCATGCTAAAACCGTACAGGATTTTTGGCAGAAACTCTACGACAAGGGTTATTGCTACAAGGGCTCCTATGAGGGCTGGTATTGCGTTCATGAGGAAACCTATTACAACGAAAGTGATCTTCTGAAAAATGATGAAGGCGAGTTTGTTTGTCCTGACTGCAAACGTCCTGTACAAAAAGCAAGTGGAGAAGAAAACTGGTTTTTCAAGCTTTCCGAATTCCAGGAACCTCTCCTGAAATTCTATGAAGAGCATCCGGATTTCATCCGTCCTGAGACTCGCCGTAATGAAGTTATTTCGTTTGTGAAAAGTGGCTTGAAGGATTTATCTATTTCTCGTTCAACTTTCGATTGGGGTGTACCGCTTCCTTTTGATAAAGGCCATGTCGCCTATGTATGGGCCGATGCGCTTTTGGCATACCTTACTGGCATTGGATACGGGGATGAAAACCGCGAAGGTGAATTCGAGGCTCGTTGGCCTATGCAGTATCACTTCGTCGGCAAAGATATCACGCGTTTTCATTGCGTCATCTGGCCTGCAATGTTGATGGCTGCAGGTCTTCCTATTACTCATACAGTATTTGGGCATGGGTTCTTGCTTGTTAAAGGCGAAAAAATGTCTAAATCAAAGGGCAACGGCGTAAAGCCTGAAGATTTGGTAAAAGTGTTTGGCGTTGATGCCTATCGTTACTACTTCCTGTCTGATGTTCAGTTTGGCCATGATGGTTCTATTTCTCTTGAACGTATGGTTCAGGTTTATAATGCAGATTTGGCAAATACATGGGGCAACTTATGCTCTCGCGTTTTCAATATGACCAAGAAGTATTTCAAGGGCGAGGTACCTTCAGCTCCTGAAGGAGCTCAAAACAATCCTTTAAAGGAAATCGCCGATACGCTTTATACCGAATATGATGCTTGCATGAGTGATGTCGATTTTACGGGTGCAGCTGCAGCGGTTCAGAAATTGGCTAGCCGAGTAAACCTCTACGTTGAGGATTCTGCGCCTTGGAATTTGGCAAAGAGCGAAGAAACAGCAGATGAACTGGCAGCTGTTATCTACAATGCGCTCGAGGCTATCCGTATCATTGCACTCTTTATGGCACCCTTTATGCCTAACACGTCTGCTGAGGTTTACAAGCGTCTTGGTTTAGGTGACATCTTTGCAACGGACGATATTGAATCAGCAAGCGTTTGGGGTCAGCTGAAGGCGGGATCTTCCGTTACGGTAGGCGATCCTCTTTATCCTCGTTTGGATGTTGATTCAATCGATCTTTCGCTCGACTAAATTGAAGTGAGAGAGGGCTCGTGGTAAAAGAGAGTCCTCTCTTTTTATGAGGTAAGAAGGATTTTATGGGAGAAGTCAGTTCTCAAGATCAGGCGACTTTTTCGACGGATGCGCAAGTATCTGAAGGTGCAGGAGCTTCTTATTTTGAAAACGCTGGAGCTATTCTGCCTGAAGGTGCAGGAACTGCCCAGTCAGAGGAGCGCTCATTAAAGACCATACCTGAATCAGAGCTTGAACAGCATCCTTTTGCCTTTTGGCAACGACGCAAAAAAGGCAAATTTCGTGAAGTGGAGCCTCCGGTTTTAGGTTCGCCTGTTGCTGACACCCATGCGCATTTGGAAATGCTCGATCATCCAGGATTGCATCTGGCACGATGTGCCTATCATGGAGTGGGGTTTATCTGTGCAATGACAGATCCTTCTGAAGATCCCGATACTACCTTTGAAAACCTTAATGCGTGGCAAGAAGAGGCAAAGGCATTTTTACAAAAAGTGGGGCAGGACGACTATATAAATCGCTTGCCTCATATTCGCATTGCAACAGGAGTGCATCCTCATAACGCTAAAGACTATAACGATGAAATCGAGGCGCTCTTGATCAAGCGATTGCATGATCCGAGAACCTGTGCGCTTGGGGAAGTGGGTCTTGACTACCACTATGACTTGTCTCCGCGTGTGGTTCAACGAGAAGTCTTTCGTCGTCAGATTCGTCTCGCAAAAAAAGCTGGCGTACCATTGATTTTGCATATGAGAGAAGCTCATGACGAGGGATTTGCAATTCTTGAAGACGAAGGCTTTCCGGAAGCGGGGGTATTGCTTCATTGTTTTAACTTGGATGTTCAGGCGCTCAAACCATGGGCGC
>USIG01000112.1 GCA_900554685.1 uncultured Cryptobacterium sp. | reverse complement strand
CAGCCTTGGTAAGATCTTGAGGATTACGCCCATCGTCGTGTGAGATAGTAAATTCCATCGCATCAATACGACGGAAATAGTACTCATTAACTGAATGTATTTTGCCCGGCTTTGCAATAGGTTTCTGACCCGATGCCTTGGTAAGAGCATCAAGCGCGGGGCTCATCGCGTCTACCGCGATAATGATGTCGTTGTTCTTCTCTATGTAGTCCTGTAAAGCCTGGCGCATATCAGGAGATACCAAGGTGTAAAACAAAACGAAAGGATACTCACCAATGCGACGATGAAATGAAACATGCGCATCGATGTCTGAAATCATTTCTTTTTGCGAACTTACCCGTGGAAGAATTTCGATAGCGGGATCAAACACCTCAAAGCACGCAGCAGCGGCACGCACCAAACCGAGTGCTGTTGTTCCAACCGAGTCGGACACAATATGAACCGTAGGCAATGCTTTGGAGCTTTTCCCTTGCAAAATCCACTTTTGCATTATTCCCCTTCCTCTACAAAACTCTACAGAACCAAAAAGCGGCCCTTAATTCAAGAGCCGCTGATCAAACACTATTTTGAAAGTAACGAAAAATCGGCAACGTTGGTAAATACGCCCACAAAACGATTCAGAAGCCTGAGACGGTTTTCGCGAAGCGTCTGATCTTCATCCATAATCATAACGCTTTCAAAAAACGTATCTATCGGTGCACGCAGAGCAGCAAGCTCTTTGAGAGCCTCTGCATAGTTATCAGCCTCCAGTGCCTTTGCAACCTTGCTTTCAGCTTGAGCAACCGCACACGACAAAGCATGTTCCACTTCAGTAAGGAGGCTCTCGTCAACCTCGCTACCCAACTGAGCATCGCGCAAATTGTTAGCACGAGCATAGGCGGTAGCCAGATTTTCAAACGTGTCAGGTTCATTGCTTCGAGCCTGCTCGAGTGCTTCAACGCGCTGGATAAGTTCAAGAGGCTCTTGTACTCCAGCTGCAAGAACCGCATCAATTGCATCAAGGCCCTTACCACCATCACGAAGCATGACACGAGTTCTTGTAATAAAGAACTCAATTACTTCATTACGTACTGCCTGAGCATCAAAGGTGATACCCGCCTTAGCATAAAGAGCCAAAGAAGCATCGATAGCAGAAACTAAGCTGATCGGCAAAGGATCATCGCAGGAAAGCATAGCCACGATACCGATTGCGCTACGACGCAAAGCAAAGGGATCTGAAGAGCCACTCGGACCTTGTCCTACCGAGAACAAGCCGCAAATGGTATCAAGTTTGTCTGCAAGCGCAACAACTTTTCCTACCAGTGTCTCCGGAACTTCATCACCAGCAAAACGAGGACGATAATGCTGTTCGATCGCTTGCGCTACTTGCGCCGTCTCGCCTGAAGCCAGAGCATAGTAAGAGCCCATAACGCCTTGGACTGAGGTAAATTCAATAACCGCACTTGTTACTAAGTCTGCCTTGCAAAGCTGCGCTGCACGAAGAGCATCAGCGGCATCTTGACCGGCAAGCCCAGCATCTTCTACTAAATGACCAGAAAGTCCCACGATGCGATTAGTCTTATCGAGCATAGTGCCCAGCTTTTCTTGGAATACCACTTCGGCAAGCTGATCAACATATGCCTCGAGAGGCTTTTTGAGGTCTTCATCATAGAAGAACTTCGCATCGTAAAGACGGGCACGCACCACGCGCTCATTGCCGTCAATAATCGTCTCTGAGCAGGCGGGATCTCCATTTCCTACCACAATAAAGCGGTTGGTTAAATTATCTTTATCATCATAGAGAGGGAAATAACGCTGATGCATAAGCATTGCATCGACAATAATTTCCTCAGGAACTTGGAGAAATTCCTTGTCGAAGGTACCTACGAGAACCGTTGGATATTCCGCAAGATTTACCACTTCAATCAGTGTTTTTGGCGGCAAAACAGCATGACAACCTGTTTCTTGTTCTACCTTTGCCACGCCCCGACGAATAACCTCTTCACGTTCCTGTTCACTTGGAACAACAAAGGCAGCGCGTACCGTAGATACCAACTCATCAGCACATGACACCGAAAAAGGACCAGGTGCCAAGAAACGATGACCATAAGTAAGACGATCGGCGGTCAGGCCTGCAAAGCTAAAGGGAATCACTTCTGAACCAAACAGAGCAACAAACCAGCGAATAGGACGAGAGAAGTACTCTGACTCACTACCCCAGCGCTGAGATTTTGGCCACGAAATACCACGAACGATACCGTCTAGCACATCGGAAAGTAACGTAGATACCTCAACAGAGGGAGTATGGGTGCGAGCATACACATAGCCCTCTTCTACCACCAACTCCGAAGGATCTACCCCTTTACCGCGAGCAAAACCTTGGGCTGCTTTGGTGGGATTTCCCTGTTCATCAAAAGCAATTTTTGCCGAAGGACCCTTGAATACCTCGTTTTTTTCCTCTGTTGCCTCAGGGATATCATGAACCACCACGATCAAACGACGAGGAGAGGAATATATTTCAGTTTCGCCATGAGGAATCGCTGCTTCATCAAGCAAACGCGGAGCAAGGCTTTGAAGCTGTTTTACCGCATTGGATAAATCAAAAGCAGGAATTTCTTCAGTGCCAATTTCAAAAGCAAGACTTTGCTGCGCCATTCCTATTCTCCTTTTTCGTCTTGAGCAGGCTTGATACCAACGACATGTTCCAAATACGATGCACAGCACGCCTTTGCAATAGTGCGAACACGCAGGATATAGGCCATACGTTCTGTCGCGCTAATAACACCACGAGCATCAAGCAAATTGAAAGCATGGGAGCATTTCAAAACGTAGTCATAAGCAGGAAGAGGAAGACCCGCCTCAAGGACTCGCTTGCATTCAGCTTCATATCGGTCAAATTCTCCGAAGAGCAATTCCGTATCAGCAATTTCAAAGTTGTAAGCAGAGAACTCTCGTTCGTTTTCGAGGAATACATCACCATAGGTAAACACCGTACCATCGTCCCCGCGAGCCCAAACAAGATCATAGACAGAATCTACGCCCTGAATATACATAGCCAAACGCTCAAGGCCATAGGTGATCTCCGAAGGAACAGGTCTACACTCAAAGCCACCTACCTGCTGGAAATACGTGAACTGGGTTACCTCCATGCCATTGAGCCATACTTCCCAACCAAGGCCCCATGCACCAAGAGTTGGGCTTTCCCAGTCATCTTCAACAAAACGAATATCATGTTTTTCAGGTTCGATGCCAATAGTACGCAAGGAATAAAGATACAGATCCTGAACATTATCAGGTGATGGCTTCATAAGAACCTGGAACTGATAATAGTGCTGCATTCGATTAGGATTTTCGCCATAACGACCATCAGCAGGACGACGGCATGGTTGCACATAGGCTGTCTTCCACGTATCGGGCCCTAAACTGCGCAGCGTGGTTGCAGTATGAAAGGTACCTGCACCAACCTCATTGTCATAGGGCTGCATGATAACGCAGCCTTGATTTGCCCAATAGCGCTGAAGAGCCAGGATCATATCCTGAAAGGTCAACACCTCAGAAGCACCTGTAGGAGATGACTCCGATGCGAGATTAGTCATTAAAACTCCTTTATCAAATAAACACCACTATATGTTTGAGTACTACAAAAGACCGATTCGATCAAACGGCCAATAAATAAGCACTGCTTTACCAAAAATCGTATCCGCATCAATAGCCCCAAAATAACGAGAGTCAGATGAGTTTTCACGGTTGTCACCCATTACCCAAACCTCACCTTTTGGAACAACATAGGGATAGCTGATAGATACATTATTAGCCGTTTGAGAAAGCGGATAGGTTTCGCCGGTCACATAAGGCTCGCTTTGCGCAACGCCATCAATATAGAGAACACCGCCCGACATCGACACGGTCTGTCCTTCGGTAGCAATAACGCGCTTTACAAGAACACGAGAAGGAACTTGGGGATCAGAAAAAACAACGATATCCCCCGGTTGCACCTCGGTGAAATGGTAGCTCACCTTTTCAGCAAACAGCCTATCGCCTGTCATGATGGTTGTCTCCATCGAAGCTGAGGGAACTTCGAAAGGTTCTGCAACATACGTCCTAATACCCCACGCTGCAGCAAGCACCACTGCTATACAGATTACAAAACTAAGAAATCGCCTCAAGATGCCCGGCTGTCGCCTTGTAGCGTGCTGTCCGGAATCCACAGAGCCTCATCCTTTCTCATCACCATCAGGCCGGCGCAAAAGCCCCGCTTTTTGGGCAGGTCGGCATACCTTCTTCGTTTAACAGTTCTCCCATATTACGGCAAAGTTCATTACAAAAGCGCCTAGTCTTGAAGAGAATCAAGAAATTTTCGCTCAGATGCCGTCAAATTTGCACTTGTTAATAAATCTGGACGCCAGCGTTTCGTGCGTAAAAGACTTTGCTCACGCCTCCATTGTGCAATACGCGCATGATGACCTGAAAGTAAAACCTCCGGTACTTTCATCCCCCGATATTCCGCAGGCCTGGTATATTGCGGATATTCGAGCAGCCCATCATAGAAGCTCTCATCAACCGCGCTACCCTCATCACCAAGAACACCATCTATACGGCGAACCACTGCATCAATAACAACCATCGAAGCAAGCTCTCCACTGGTTAAAACATAATCACCAATAGATATGACCTTATCGGCTAGAGAATATACCCGCTCATCTATACCTTCATAATGACCACAGATAAAGAAAAGATGGGGTTTTCGAGCTAGCTCTAACGTGAGCGCATCGTTAAAAACCTCTCCAGTTGGAGAAAGAAAAATAACATAGGGCTTTTCTTCAGCTTGTGCAAACAGATCATCGCAAGCCTCAAAGATTGGCTCGCATTTCATCACAAGACCCTGACCGCCCCCATAAGGTTCATCGTCAGTGGTGCGATGCTTGTCATGAGTCCAATCCCGAAGATCATGCGCCCTAAACTCAAGATATCCTTTTTCTTGCGCGATGCGCATCATCGATTCATTCATGACAGAGTCATAGCAGTGAGGAAACACCGAAAGGGTTTCTATTTTCATGAATGAATCCTCCTATAAATCGAGCAGACCATCAGGAAGGGTAACCGTAATCGTACGCGCATTTTCGTCAATATCTTCAATGAAAGCATCCACAAAGGGAATGAGCACCTCCAAGGAGGCTTTATTGCCATCTGCGTCTTGAAGCGTGGCACCCTTGTCAAAAGACTTTTGTTCTGTTGAGTCTAGTGCGCCTTTCCGCGCAACCACTAATAAGGGATGGGCAGGATTATCTTCAATACCGCTAACGCTGCCAATCATTCCCCGCGCCACGTCACAAACGGTATATCCCGTAACGTCAAGTTCATTCGATATGTCATAGCCCTCAGGAAGATCGCTTTTTCGGACCAGACAAAAATGCCCCTCAAGC
The DNA here is from genome assembly GCA_900554685.1 of uncultured Cryptobacterium sp. GTDB lineage: Bacteria > Actinomycetota > Coriobacteriia > Coriobacteriales > Eggerthellaceae > Anaerotardibacter. Next base: position 266 of record USIG01000112.1, on the reverse strand, counting down.
AACTCTGCCTCGCTGCGTGAGTGCACTTTATCAAAATACACAAGGTACTTTCCGGGAGAAGGATGTTCAACCCTTTCAACCCGAGAAGAACGCGCAAAGCGCAAAAGCGGAGGGACAAACGTTACCTCAAGTCCTTCGGTAAGCAAAAAAGGAAGACTTTCTGTCGGTTTGACAGAAAGCCCTCCTTCTTTTGTTTTAGCGCTAAGAAGCGCAGCAATATTTATCCAAGAGCCCATTGTTTACAGGGGCCTTAATCGATGATTTCA
>USIG01000111.1 GCA_900554685.1 uncultured Cryptobacterium sp. | reverse complement strand
TATTACGCTCGCTATTCAAGAAGGCGAATTTGTTGGAATCACGGGACGTTCCGGTTCGGGAAAATCAACCATTTTACGCTGTATCTATCGCACAAACCTGCCTGAATCGGGCTCGATTTGGTATCGCAGTGCAAGTTTTGGCAAGGTTGACTTATGCACGGTAGGCGAGCGCGAAATGATTCATATTCGTGCCTACGAGATGGGCTACGTTTCGCAGTTCCTCAATGCGCTGCCCAGGCAAACCGCCTACGATATTGTGCTGCAAAGTGCGCTTGAAACATTTGGTTCGGCGGATAAAGAGCGTGCACAGGCAGAAACAGAGCGAATGCTGCGCCATTTCGATATCAATGAGTCGCTTTGGGCGTTGTATCCTCGTACGTTTTCCGGCGGTGAAAAGTTACGCTTGAATATTGCTGCGGCAATGATTAAGCAACCTCGTTTGCTTTTGCTTGATGAACCAACGGCCTCTCTTGATGCCGCCTCTAAAATGAAGGTACGTGAGTTGATCGAACAACTGAAGGCGCAGGGCACAACTATGCTGGGTATTTTCCATGACCTGGAGTTTATGGAAGGCCTGTGTGACCATGAATTCAATATGCAAAAGGGAAGCATCGTAGCATGAAACCTGATATTACCTTAAAAGAGCTTTTGGGATGGGATGGCATATCGCCTGTACACGCTGATCTTCACTGTCATTCCACTCTTTCGGATGGCTCGTTTACTTCTGCTGAACTTCTGGCGCAGGCGCAAGCAGCAGGGCTTACTCATCTTGCCATTACCAATCATGACACAACGCGAGGTTTCGATAACGCTTCTGCTGCGGCACAGGCCTTATCAGCGGTTCCGTCTGAAAACGCGTCAAAAATCACCTACCTTTCCGGCATTGAGGTAAGCGCTTGGAACCATGCGTCAAAAAGAAAAGTGCACATTCTTGGATATGGGCTCAAGGAAAACTCTCCTGCTTTGGCTGAACTTTGCGCTCCTGTTCTTAAGGCTCGTACAGACAATACGTTGTGGCAGCAAGCGCAGCTTGAAAAGGCGGGCTATCAGCTTAATTACGAGCTTCTAAATCAGCTCAAAGATGCCTCGACAGGATTCTATAAACAGCATCTGATGGCTGCTCTTAGTGATGCTCAATTTTGTAGCGAAGAGTATCAAAGCCTGTATAGAAAACTCTTCAAGGATCAGGGAGCTTTGTGCAAGCGGGATATCAGTTATGTTGATATGCGCGATGCGGTGCAGGCTATTACTGAAGATGGTGGTGTTGCAGTATTGGCGCATCCTGGACAGCTTAAAAGCTACGATGCAGTTCCTACATTGGTTGAGGTGGGACTGTGGGGCATTGAGTGCTATCATCCCGATCACAACCAAGGTGACTGGACGTTGTGCGCAGAATTAGCTGATCGTTATCACTTGGAATGTACGGGCGGATCGGACTTCCATGGCGCCTTCGGCAAAGTAGGTCATTTAGGGCAGTGCGAAGTTTCGTTCTAGTGAGTTTTTGACAGTGCGAAGTTTCGTTTTAACGGGATTTTGACAGTGCAAAAATTTGTTTTAGCGATATTTCGATGAAGTAAAGCTGCACTGGGGTGAATTTTTACAGGAGCGGGAAGAATCCCTTTCTCTTTTTCTTCTCTAACCGTTATAATATGAGGGCTTTTGTGAATAACTTCATGAATTGCATCAGTTTTGCAAATAGTCATTGTCAGAGCTATTGCTAGTGTGGTACATTCACTCGAGTTGAAATACTGGGCCATCGTCCAATGGTAGGACTCTGGTTTTTGGTACCAGCTATGTAGGTTCGAATCCTGCTGGCCCAGCCAGTTTGAACAGCGAACGGTTTGAAGAAGCTTTCAGCTAAGAAAGTCTAGATTTGGACCGATTAGGATCAAGCGAGTCTTTGTGACTCGCTTTTTTAATACCGTGACCGGTATGGTAGAGGCATGGTTGGGTGTGCCTATACCGTGTGTATCTATATACTAAGAGGTGTGATTATCTGTTCAGTTGCTACGTTTCGATGCGTTTGGCAAATGTGCTGCGATGGGGCGATCTGGATAGATAAAGCGATAAGACGAAAGTGCCAGGAGGCCTGCAGATGGCAGAATATGTAGAGGGTAAACGACCGGTTCTGGAAGCACTGAAAGCAAAGGTGCCTGGAAAATGCCTTTATGTGGCCGATGGTCTCAAAAATGATAAAACTGTCAATGATGTTGTGCGTCGTTGTCACAAGCTGGGCATTTCAGTAAAGCAAGTCAAAAGAAGCGATCTTGATGCTCGCTCGGAGCGTGGTTCGCATCAAGGCCTTATGCTGGAAACGCGTCCGTATCAGTATGTAAGCGCTCAAGAAGTCATAGATGCTGCGCAAGCTCATGCTGATGAGCACAACGGCACGGCACTTATTATTATTCTTGACCATATTACCGACGCGGGTAATTTGGGAGCTATTGCCCGATCAGCGGAAATTGTGGGGGCTTCAGGCATTCTTATTCCTAACAAGCGCTCAGCACGCGTAACAGCGGCAACGTATAAAAGCTCTGCAGGAGCGATCTCTCATATTAAAGTGGCACAAGTTGGCAATGTGTCTCAGGTTATTGAGCGCTTAAAGAAAGAAAACTTTTGGATCGCAGGTGCTTCTGAGCAGGCGACGGAGTGCATCTGGGATGCTCCTATGGCTGGTCGCTTGGCTCTTGTTATGGGTAGCGAAGGCGAGGGTCTGTCGCGTTTGACTAAAGAACATTGCGATTTTTTGGTCGCATTACCACAGGCAGGCCACGTAGGATCACTCAATGTTGCACAGGCTGCAACAGCATGCATGTATGAATGGATGCGTCAGTGCCGCGAGCAAAACAAAACAGCCCGCTAAAAGAGGGCTCGTAGAGTTCGGCAGAGTGAAACAGAGACAGATGATGCCAGGTAAGGCAGGCCTAGGGCGAAGGTCTAACACAAGGCACGTTTTGATTCTGGGACGACTTTTGCTTTCCCTGCGGTGACGTTTTCTTGTTTTGGAAGGGTGTTTTAAGCATATGGCGAAAAAACGCAACAAGCTTTTAATTGTTGATGGTTATAACGTGCTGCGAAGTGGTTCGCGCTATATCCATATGCGCAATCAAGAAGATTACACCTATGAAAAGTTCAACATGGTTCGTGAAGCGCTTATTAGCGATGTGGCGGCCTACGCGGGCAGCGAATACAGGGCCATTATTGTTTTTGATGCGGCGGACAATCCCGAATCTGCAGGTAAAACTCAAACAATCGGGGGCGTACGAGTTATGTTTTCGCCGTTTGGTTCTTCAGCGGATAAAGTTATCGAAAAGCTTTCTCATGATGCGCGTGAGCGGCGTGTTGAAGTAATGGTGGTAACCAGCGACGCTTCAATCCAAGACGCAGTGTTTGGGGGCGGCGTAGATCGTATGAGTGCTAATGGGTTTAGCCTTGAAATGGATGATTTATCAGATGAGGCTGATCGCGATAGTAATTTGCAAGTCTCGCGGAAAAATACCGTAGCCGATCGTCTGAATCCTGAGGTACTTGCAAAGCTTAAAGCTCTGCGTGATGGTCGCTAAACCAAGAGATACCTCTATTAGTTCTTTTAATAATTCGGAAGATAAAGGGCGATTTTATTATGCCTGCGCACCCGGGTTCTCTTTTCTTTATACCTATAATTAAAGAATGTTATTCATTAATGCTATAAGCAACTATTCTCAGGTGCGTAGAGGGCATAACGTCGCAGCGCGCAATAAAGCGTGAAAAAGGGGATTGTAAAGCGCGCTATTAAAACACGAAAAGCAAACAGCTTGTCTAAAAATAATCGCCTGAGAGGGAGGAGAGTAAGATGAAACCGCTCGAGGGAATCAAGGTTGTTGATCTGACTACCTATATGGCAACTCCTGCAACAGGACGCGTTCTAGGAGAGTGGGGCGCTGAAGTAATCAAAGTAGAAGCTGCTAAAGGCGATCCTTTGCGTGTCACGCAAGCGGCAGTTTTTAATATGCCCATGTCGGATGAGGAAAACCTTGCCTTTGATATGTGTAACCTACATAAGCGCTTTATCTCTCTTAATCTGAAAAGCAAAGTAGGCGCTGAGGTGATGGATAAGCTGCTTTCTGAAGCTGATGTGTTTATCACCAATACGCGTACAAAATCTCTTCGTAAAATGGGCCTCGATTGGGAAACCCTCCATGCAAAATACCCTCGTTTGATCATGGGTCATGGTTTGGGCTACGGAAAAAGGGGCGCCGAAAAGGATGATCCGGGCTTCGATGTAACCTGCTATATGGCTCGTGGTGGCGTTTTTGGTACTACGGTAAATCGAGGCGATTCTCCTATGATTCCTACCAACGGCTATGGGGATTTGCAAGCAGCGATGTTTCTTGCAGCAGGTATTTGTGCGGCGGTCATTGGTCGCGAAAAGTCGGGCGTGGGTGATTATGTCACGTGCGCATTGCAGCACGCAGGTGTATATGCCCTGATGACCGGAATGATTTCTGCTCAATATGGCAATCCTTACCCCAAGAGTCGCCTCGAGGTGATTTGTCCTTTCAACAATGTTTATATGACAGGGGACGGTAAATATCTTGCCATGTGTGATCCTGAATATGATCGTGACTACAACAAGATTATGGGTCTTATTGGTCGCGATGATTTGATCGATGAGCCTCGTTTGGTCAACTGCAACAAGATGAATGAGGCAGGTCTCAATCCAGAAGTGGTGGGTATTTTAGATGAAGCGCTTGCAAAGATGACGGCCGAAGAAGCGCTGAAGCTTTTCAAAGACGCAGGCATTCCTATTGAGCTGTGCCAAACGCCTCTCGATGTGTATGAGGATCAAAATGTATGGGATAACGATTACTTGGTGAAGATTCATTATCCTGAGGCTGACCGCAATATTCCAACGGTTCCTATCCAGTTTGATTCTGAGCCAGCTCCCGTTTATACCCCAACCGATAAACTGGGCAGCTCTACGGTAGAAATCATGAAGGATTTGGGCTATACCGATCAGGAAATTGAAGCAGCGATGGCAGATGGATCGGTTTGCGGTCCTAAGACGCTCGATGAATTGGTGGGTTAACGAGCACTCACGGTTGTTAATTGCGCTAATGTTTTCGGCCCCACTTGCTTGAGCAGAATCCCGATAGTGAGACTGGAAATTAAGGCTTTCAGTCTCACTTGCTTGTAGGGGCGATGTTTTGGGATACAGAATGGATACTTGGAGTAAAGGCTAGGTGTTCGGGGTAAAAGTCGCGCTCTGTTTCAAGATGACTTTTCTGCGGGGCTTTAGGGGCTTTCGTCTTAAAGAGATAAATGTATGCGTTTTGTAAGAAGCGCTTTGTCAGAGGGTGAAATACTTGCATGGCAGATTCAGCTTGCTATACTACAAAGACTGCAAATTTGTCGTAGTGTGCTCATTTGCCAGAGGGCACTGCTTCAAAAACTTCATACGGCAAGGGGCGGTACGAAGAGCAGCGTAAGTATTTCGCATGCGTGGCGGACCTAATTTCGCTAGTGGCCATGGCAAGTACGTGATACAAAAAACGCTTGATGCGCTTAGTACGCAAGTGTTTCTTTGTTGAGTTGAAGCAAAGGAACATGTTGGGTGACGCAAAAATGAGCGCAGGCGGTATCGGGTCTTGTCTGGTTGCGAAACAGGGATGAACCCACGCAGAGGTTTAACGAATGGAGAAAACATGGCAAAAATTACTA
>USIG01000110.1 GCA_900554685.1 uncultured Cryptobacterium sp. | reverse complement strand
CAGCTGAGGTAACGGCGCGTTTTCAGCAGGAATAAGTTTCTTACTTTCACACCTTTGTGTCAAGAACTTTTTTTAATTGTGTTGATGATGTGATGCCTAACGTTAAAAGTTGATTTGCAATACCTTGTACAAACGTGCAACCATTTAAAAAATTAACTGTGCAGATGCCCTCAAAATGATTACAATCTAATGTGCTTTATTGCGTATACAGGTCTGTTTCGCATAAGGCATGCGTCTTACGCATAGAAATTATCACTCGATGGAAGGACAGTACTTGAAGGTTCGAAAATCGAAACCTCACAGTAGCTAACCTTCGACCGCTTTCATGCATACAGCTCTTGCGGTTTTCGCACCTGAGCTTTCTTGCCTGTGTTGGTGGTCGAAGGAAGACCGCAACACGTTAAGGCTTCGCACTTGGCATTCTTTTCGTGTAGAACTGCTGCTTGCAGCAAGGTTAGATTGTGCTCACTCCCTTGTGCACAATCCTCGATGTGCAACGGTTCTTAAGCTTGTGCACATCTAACTTAGCTGCAGTAGTTATTGCAGCAGTTATTACACAGGTAGCGTCACGCGCTTTTGTGCATTGCTGCGCACTTTTTGTACGTTAATCACAAAGCGCCTGAAATCTGCAATCGCAGACGCATGCAAAACAATGCCCCGTGTGCAGCCTTGGAAAAGGAGCTGCATGCTTTACTTATCTCAGATGCTTGGCGAACCGGTTATTGATGCCAATGGTGAAAAAATTGGCTCGATTTCAGACCTTGCCATTCAAACGGGTGAAGTATTCCCCCGCATTACCAGCCTTGCCTTTTTAGGTCCCGGCAAAACGCCCTTTATGATTTCCTGGCGCAAATATGTCGAGGGCTTTAGCGAAGAAGGCATCCGCTTGAAAGTTGATCGCACCGCTATTCGTTTTAGCTACTTGCAGCCTGCCGAAGTGCTGCTGGCGCGCGATTTACTCAACCGACAAATTGTTGACACGCAAGGCATGAAGGTTGTTCGCGTAAACGATCTCAAACTTTCCATCTCAGGAACGCAGCTGCGTCTCTTAGGAGCAGAAGTAGGCTGGCGCGGTATCTTGCGCGGACTTCATCCTCTCGTGGAAAAAGCAGCATGTCGCATTGCAAAAGCATTCCATAAAACCATTGATGAAAAGCTTATCGCTTGGAATTACATGGATTTGCTCGACCGCGACCTTTCCAAGGTGCAGCTTTCCGTCACGCATACCCGTCTTGAAGAGCTCCATCCTGCCGACGTGGCTGACATTCTAGAGCAGCTCGATCCCAAGCAACGCGCTAACGTATTCCAGCATTTAGATGATGCCCAAGCAGGCGAAGCAATCTCTGAAATGGAAGACGAATTCCAAGCAGACATCATCGACGGTTTAGACGAAACCCGCGCAAGTCGTCTTTTGGGCAACATGGACCCTGATGACGCAGCAGACATCGTTGGAGATCTTCCTTACGAAAAAGCCGAAAAACTGCTGCGCCTTATGGGCGTAGAGGATGCTGCGGGAATTCGTAAGTTGCTCGGATATAAAGACGATACCGCTGGCGGTCTTATGACCACCCAGTTTGTTGCAATGCATACTACCAGCACCGTAGGCGAAACCACCGAAGTGCTGCGCCACCTAGACGAAGATCACCCCACGGTAAGCTACGTATACGTGCTTGATGAATACGACAAATTAGTGGGTGTTCTTTCGCTCCGTACCCTGGTGCTCAATACCGAAGAAACGCAGCTAAAAGACATCATGTTCGATGAATTAATAACTTCCTTGCCCGAAGAGCCGGAAGACGAAGTAGCAGCCGATATCTCCAAATATGATTTGCTTGCTATGCCGGTCGTCGATGAAACAGGTCGCATGCTTGGTATTGTCACGTTTGACGACGCAATGGACGTTATCGAAGACGATGCCGAAGAGGTCAAAACTCATTGGGCATGGGGTCAGTTGGCCATCACCGCTGCGGTGTTCTTGGTGCTATTAATACCCTATACGTTCCTTATCCTTCATTTCTTTGGATCAAACTAACCTTTAAGTGCATGCGAGGTATGGTATGACCGAAGTAAAAAAGACAGAACAGACACGGCAAACATTCAGTGCAGGCGCTTCCAAAGGCCAGGGACAGCGAACAAAGCAAACACTTAACGGGCAACAGACGCAACAAGCGCTTAGCGCAGAGACTTCTGAAGAACCTACAAAAAAACGTTCCCGTATTTTGCTGGTACTTGCCGCAATGGGTCCTGGCGTAATTGCTGCGATGGCTGGTAACGATGCCGGCGGTATTTCCACCTACTCAACCGCTGGAGCAAAATTTGGCTATATGACGCTTTGGGCAATTCCTGTCATGTGCATCTTGCTTATTGTGGTTCAGACCACCGCTACCCGAATGGGAGTGGTAACAGGTAAGGGATTTTCGGCTTTGATCCGTGAACGATTTGGAATTCGCCTTACCGCTCTTGCGATGCTGGCTTTATTGGTCGGCAATATTGCCACTACCTTTTCTGAATTCGCTGGTGTTGCAGCGGGTATGGAGATGTTTGGAGTACCCCGCTGGATATCCGTTCCTGTAGCGGCTATTGCAGTGTGGGCTCTTATTGTTGGAGGTAGCTACAAACGCGTGCAGAACATCTTTTTGGCAATCTCTTGTGTGTTTGCCACCTACATTGTGGCCGCATTTTTGGCACAACCTAATTGGAATCTGGCGCTTATCCATACCGTAATGCCCCAGGTATCATCCGATATTGGATTTTTGTCGCTGATGGTTTCTATGGTAGGTGCCACCATTGCCCCCTGGATGATGTTTTTCACTCAGAGCAACGTTGTTGAAAAAGGATCGGGCATAAAAGACTTACCCTATCAACGCATAGACGCAATTACAGGCGCAATTGTAGGATGTGTTGTTGCCTGGTTCATCATCGTAACCACAGGCACCGTGCTTTACCCACAAGGTATTGAGGTCTCAAGTGCTGAAGCCGCTGCTGCCGCCCTTGCACCTTTTGCAGGCCCCTATGCTGAAGCACTTTTCGCCGCAGGGTTAGTAGCTGCCAGCCTGCTTGCCGCCTGCGTGCTTCCCTTGACAACCGCTTTCGTAATATGCGAAGCATTTGGTTGGGAAGCAGGGGTTTCCTTCACCTGGAAAGAAGCGCCCCTTTTTAAAGGCATTTTTACCTTTGTTATCTGTTTATCGGCACTGATTATTCTGATTCCTGGACTTAACCTTATGGGAATAATGCTTGCTTCCCAGTTTGTAAACGGAGCCATCCTGCCCGTGCTCTTAGTATTTATGGCTATCATCTGTACCGACAAATACGTAATGGGTAAATACTGTGTTCCAAAAATTACCCGCATCTTGCTCTACCTTACTATAGGTGTGGTAGGACTTTTATCGATTGCCTGCATTGTTTTGCAGCTTCTTGGGATTGGATAAGAAATGACATCAAGCACATCGAATTCCACACACACTAATGACGTTTCTGCTCACTTGCCGAAGATTCCTTCGAGCGATACAGAAGATGAACGCCTAGCCCTTCGAAATGAACTTCGCGCTGAAGCGAGACGAGCAAGAAGCGAAATGCCCGCACCGTATCGTGCCCATAAAAGTGCAGAGCTTTGTAAACGCTTAGAAGAATCGCTTGCGCTTACCCTTGGCATTACCAACACCGCCGCCTGTGATGCCAAAATCGCAGTGTATTCGGCTTTTCCAGAGGAAGTTGATCTGCACGATTTCATCGATGCTGCTTACGCACAGGGATGCCAGGTTGCATTTCCCTGCATGATACGTGACGCATGGGGCGTTTCAGACGACACCATTCAAACAATGGAAATGCGCATTGTTTCTGCTGAGCGCTTTTACAGCAATGACGTTCCCTTTCTTAACAATCCTCTTAAACGCTACAACCACGCAGATGTTGATCTAGAGCCTTACCCTTACGTTTCTGCAAAAGATCTCACTATGATAGTGGTCCCTGTTGTGGGATTTGATGCAAGAGGCAATCGCCTTGGCTATGGAGCTGGCAACTATGATCGGTACCTATCGCAATTCGCAGCGCTCGGTAAGACCGACCAGACCAAAGCCTGTCGCATCGTTGGTGCCGCCTTTGCCGAACAGCAGGTGGAAGATATTCCTGTTGAAGAATACGACGTTCCTTTAGCGATACTTGCCCTATAAGAAACCCTTGTTCTATAAAAAATCGCTCCTGCCATTTTCGACAGGAGCGAATGTTTTTTGTTTTTGCAGCGCATCCGCCTTGTTGGGGCAGAATCCGCCACACAGCCATACCTCGCGCTCGATCAGTAAAGTTGCACACCATCACACTTGATCAGCAGAAGCTATGCGCAATCACGCTCAATCCGCAAGGTTGTACAACGCTTTAGGAAAACTATCCTTGCGCCTCTTTCTTGGTTTGCACCACACGCATGATCAAAATGATAGCTACCGCGACAACAATGCCACCAATAAGCGAAGGCCATGGAGAAGCGGTAAAGCCTGCTATGAAATAGCATACCAAGCAGATGCCTGCCACCAACGTTGCATAGGGCAGCTGCGTTTCGACATGACGTAAATGATTACAATTTGCACCCGCCGAAGACAAAATAGTTGTATCGGAAATAGGCGAGGCGTGATCACCGTATACAGCACCAGCAAGCGTTGCGCCAACGGTAATCAAGAACAGCGGATCGCCTTCCGGGAAGATGCCCAACACAATAGGAAGAATAAGAGCAATAGTGCCCCATGAAGTACCCATTGCAAATCCAATAAAGCCAGAAACAACAAAGATAACGGCAGGTAAAAACGTCAGTTCAAAACCAACATTAGTTAAGAAGGTCGCAACAAATTCACCAGTACCAAGCATATAGCGGCAGCATCCGCCTAAGCTCCAAGCTAACACCAAAATCATAATGGCACCAACCATGGAGCGAACACCTTCGGAAACGCCTTCGGTATATCCAACAAGTGTCGTAAGCTTACGCGGAATAAACAAAATAGCCGCAAAGAACAGTGCCACAACCGAACCGATACATAAGCCAGATACAGGATCAACACCTACAGCCGTTGCAAAATCTTCGCCCTCAAAGAAGCCGCCTACATAAAGCATGCCAATAATGGAGAAAATAATGAGCACTACGATAGGCAGCACCAAGTCGTATACCTTGCCTTTGTCTGACACCGGCAAGCCTTTGTACTGCTCGACAGCTTTAGGTGCCCCTTCCAAGTCGGACTGTTCGGTGACAACTGTTTCGACGTCGTCTTGCTCTGCTGGAACACCCGCGCTCGCAACCTTTTTCAAAGGAGAGTCTGGCTCCACGATTGCACTAAAGGTATGAGCTTCGCAGTCGCGCTGCGCCTTGCCCATAGAGAAAAAGTCTTTTCCGACCGCGCAAAGCACGAAAACAAACACGATCGTGATAAGTGCGTAGAAGTTATAAGGGATGGAAGCAACAAAAGTATTGAAGCCATCTTCCCCTAGATAACCGCCAACCGCTACTGCCCACGAAGAAACAGGAGCAATAATGCAAACTGGTGCTGCAGTAGAGTCGATAATGTAAGCAAGCTTTTCATGGCTTACTCGGAACTTATCAGTTACTGGCCCCATTACTGCACCAACTGTTAAGCAGTTGAAGTAGTCGTCAACAAAAACCACGATACCTAAAATCGCTGTCATGATAGATGCCATACGCGCGTTCTTGATGTGCTTTGCCGCCCATTCAGC
>USIG01000109.1 GCA_900554685.1 uncultured Cryptobacterium sp. | reverse complement strand
CCGACTGTTTAACCACCGCTACAAAGATCATCATACCGACTAAAACACCGAGCGTGCCGAAGTCGATGTGCTCCATACCAACATCAAAGGTAACAATACCAGTCAGGATAAGCACAACGGCACCCGCAAGCGCGGCGGTCGTACGATGGATCTTTTCCGAGATGATAAGTGCGAATACTACGAGAAAGATCACGATGGAAATGATCTGCGGTGTAGTAAATTCCGGCATTCACATCCCTCCTATCCATATACATTTCCCTTTTTATGAAAAAGAATTGAACACAACAGGTAGTTCAATTACACCCAAACAACTCAAGCCAAAGAACTCCGCTTAAAGTATTCCACGCTTTACGGGATCTTCTTTATCCTGAGCCTTAACGCCTCGTGCGCAATCTTTTACACAAAAAAGGCTCTCCTCGAATTCAACCTAAACGAAAAGAAGGCACACGGCCTTCTAAGTTGAATTCCCCTCCCTAAAATAATAAAAATCAGATAAATAAGCGTCAAGAACACGTTCAGCGATGAGTATTTCGGAACGATTCATGTTTGGTTTAAATACATAGAAAACCGCGTATGAATTACTCAATACGAATCAATTAAAAAGAAAAAGCGAATAAGAAAACCTCTTGATGATCCTAATGCTTTTTCTTTCCATACATGGTCATCTGGGAGACATTGAACAATTCACCATCGGAGGTGCGATACTGCTCTACTTTCCACTGGGAAATGCGTCCGCCTGCACGAATCGGCGTTGCAACGGTCTCAACCGTATCGCCCGCTTTTACAGGAAGCAGATGGGTACTGCTCACCTCAACACCCAAAAAGAAGAAATTATCGTCTTCAAAATGTTCCGTACAGCATTCACTTGCTGCATTTTCTGCCAACGCTGCACTAATTCCCCCATGCAAAACACCATGAGGTTGGAGCATGTCTTCTGTCACAAGCATATGGGTGACATATTTTTCGGGAGTAGATTCAATCACTTCAATTCCGAGAATATCCGCAAGAGCCACGATGCTTCCTCCTTGTTCAAATAGAGCAGAGCCAAACTGCTTTACTGCTTATTAATGATGTGGTTTCTATTGTATCGTGCAAGGTTCATTCTTTTTTCTAAAAGCAGCTCTGAGGGCAAGATTTAGTGTTATATACCATGTGCCCTTGTCTCTTGGTTTGTCTTGACTTAGATCTAGCCTTTCTGTTGGTTTCGCTCAGATTCAAAACGCTCAGACAAATCCACTATGCCATCAGCAGTTTGCTTGAGCTGCTCTTCTTCCTTTTTGACAACGTGCTGGACCGTTTGCATCCCCTTTTCAAGAGGCAAAACATCGTCTTCATCGGGATGGGGGTGGTTGTCAAAATAACCCGTTTGCCCCCTTACATTCCAAGCGCAAGCCGCAAACGCCAACACGATAACAAGCGACAGCGTTGTGGCAGGATCAATCTGACCTTGAGAAACAGCACTAGCCGTTGACCAAGAACTTAACAAGGCATCCAAAACGACCAACCAAAAGAACACGGTGATGCGCTTGGGATTATAGGCACCCCACAAACCAAGAATAGCCACCACTATATTTACGGCACCATTTGCAATAGTGTAGGGACCCACGCTTAAAGCAGGCACCAATTCCTGCAAATAAAAGATATCGAGCACTGAAAGACTAAAAAGACCAATGCCGCCGCCCAGCTCTAAAATTGCCCACACTAAAAGGGCAATGCAGAGCCAACGAGTACGAAGCTGCCAAATAGTATAAGGGGTCCCATCAGCTGAAATATGTTGCTTTTTTACTCTCTTCTTACCCAATCTCGCCAGAACCTAATCAAATCATGAGACGTGAACATAACATTTGTCTGCCACCTTTAGACCTTGGGTATTGTCTCATAACGTCTTTGATAATTTGCCATCTTTACGAAATGAGATCCCAACGAAAAGGCAAACGAGTTTCACTCGATGAAGGTCTCCCGCTAACGGCAAAAAAGTACCAACCTTTGCAGATCGGTACTTTTTTATCTCAGTCAATAAAGAAAGTATTAAATGCCTTTGTGAAGAGAAGCATTTAGTGCCTTTTGTGAAGACTAGCCGCGGACTTCTGCTCCTGTTGCGCCACAAACCTTCTTGATAAGACGAGCATGCTGCTTATCTACCTCTTCAGTGGTAAGGGTACGATCAGCTGCACGATACTCAAGCGCATAAGCCATTGACTTTTTACCTGCTCCGAGGCGTTCCTCATCACGATAAACGTCAAACAACTGAGCTGTGTCAAGAAGCTTGCCGCCAGCAGACGTAATACTACGCAGAAGCTTTTCATGCGTTACTTCTTCGTCCACCACAAAGGCAACGTCCATCGTAACCGCAGGGAATACCGGAACATTGACATAATCACGAGCAGGACGAGCACATTTAATAAGAGCATCCAAGTCAAGCTCAAAGGCCACTACAGGAGCCTGCACCTCATAAGCCTCGCATGCCAAGGGGTGAATTTCACCAATCCAACCAAGCACCGTGCCACCATCAAGAACCTGTGCCGCGCGACCAGGCTGCAAATGAGGAGCTTCTTCGGCGCTTAATGCCTTAAAGCGAGGTTTCGCGAGAGCAAGCTCACGCATCAAGCTCTCAATAACGCCTTTTCCATCAAAGAAATCAAAAGGAACCGCCTGCTGATTCCATGCAGGATCGTTCATAGCACCTGCCATTACCGCAGCAACACGGTTGCGTTCTTTAGGACTCTTCTTCCCTTCAGCGCCAAAGAACACCACACCTGTTTCATACAGCTGAATATTATGAACGCCACGACTCTGGTTGTATGCGATGCTGCGCATCAGACCAGGAATAATAGACTGGCGCATTACCGACTGTTCTGCATTGAGAGGATTGAGCAACTCAACAGGAATGCCCATACCCTCTGTGGGCATACGCAGCTGTTCGAGCTCATGAGGATCGGCAAATGAATACGTCATGGTCTCATTCAAGCCGCATGCTCGTAGAGTATTGTTGATTGTATCCATTGTGCGCTGCGCTTCAGTTTTAATACCAACGCGTCCTGGGCCGCCAGGCAAGGTGGAAGGAATGCGATCCATACCATAAAGGCGCAGCACTTCTTCGTAAAGATCGATCTCGCGCTCAAGATCAGGACGAAACGTTGGAGGAACAACCTTAAGGGTATCTTCCTGGGTGCTATCCACCGTGCATCCAAGTCGCTGCAGCATATCAATAATGAAATCACGTGGAATAGACTCGCCCATCATCGCCTGGAAACGAGGGATACGGAAGTCTAACGTATCCACTTCGGTCTTGGTGTTATATACATCAATCAGGCCGGGAACAACCACACCGCCAGAAACATCAGCAAGAAGCTGCGCTGCCGCCGCAGACATACGATCAATCTCAACATCGTCAACACGACGCTCATAGCGCATGGAAGCCTCTGAAATCAAACCAAGGTTACGGGAGGTTCGTGAGGTACGCCCTGGCTCGAAGGTTGCAGCCTCAAGCAAGATGGTTGTGGTTTCATCAGTTACTTCAGTATCAAAGCCACCCATAACGCCTGCAAGACCAACTGATTTTTCAGGAGTTGCAATAACGGTCATATCTTCGGTTAGTTCGCGCTCTTCCCCATCAAGAGTTTGAAGTTTTTCGCCTTTCTTTGCAGCACGAACAACCACATTGGCTTTGCCTGTTTCGTCGACCAATTTGTCATAATCAAACGCATGAAGCGGCTGACCGAAGAGGAACAGAATGTAATTGGTCATGTCCACCACATTATTGATAGAGCGCGCACCAGCTGCCGTTACTCGCTCTGCCAGCCAATCCGGGCTTGGGCCCACTTTAACGTTTTTAATAACGCGAGCCGTATAGCGAGGACAGCGATCAACATCCTCTACGGTAACAGTTGCCAACTCATCAATAGAGGGCATGCTGTTATCCTCTTTAAGAGCAGCCTCCATTTCAGCAAGAGGATTTTTAGCATCGATGGCATACATGGCGCCAACTTCGCGCGCCATACCAACCATAGATAAACAATCGGGACGATTCGGAGTGATTTCCAAATCCAAAATCGTATCGGAAAGGTTGAGGTAATCTGCCAAAGGCATACCAACAGGAGCATCCTCAGGCAAAATCATAATGCCATCATGATCCGAGCCGATACCAAGCTCACGTGCCGAGCAATTCATACCGCAGCTCACCACACCGCGAAGCTTTGATTTTTTAATTTTGAAATCACCTGGCAAAACAGCGCCAATCGTAGCAACAACAACATGGTCACCTTGATTGAAATTCTGTGCACCACATACAATCTGCAACGGCTCAGGATTGCCATCCTTATCTACGTTGGCACTTCCCACATCTACCTTGGTTACCCACATATGATCCGAATCGGGGTGAGCAACCTTTTCGAGGATCTGGCCCGTTACCACATGATCATATATATCGCCCGTACGATCCATGCCCTCAACACCGGTGCCCGTTAAGTCCAAGCGATCACAAAATGCTTTAAGATCTTCTGGTACCTCTACGTATTCAGAAAGCCATTTAAGAGAAACTTTCATAATCTTTATCTTTCTACTCTTGGGAGTTTCGCATTGTCGTTACTTGAGGTTCTTCTAACCTGTCATCTCATACCAGGCTGCTGCTATCTCTTTACCAAGTTAGCCTGGCAACCTGACAAGCATCAAAACCTCTTAGAACTGCCTTAAGAATCGCATGTCGCCTTCGAGCAGCATACGCAGATCAGGAACATCGTATTTCAGGCACACCACGCGCTCAACACCAACACCAAACGCAAAGCCCGAATATACTTCCGGATCAATTCCTGACATACGCAAAACATTAGGGTCTACCATGCCGCAGCCTAAGATCTCAAGCCATCCTGTACCTTTGCACATACGACAACCCTTACCATGACAAATACCGCACGAAACATCTACCTCTGCGGAAGGTTCCGTGAAGGGGAAGAAGTGCGCGCGGAAACGGGTCTTGCGCTCAGGACCAAACATTTCTTTACAGAAGTATTCCAGCGTTCCCTTTAGATCGCCAAACGTAATGTTTTTATCGATAGCCAGGCCTTCGCATTGAGTAAACTGTGGCAAATGAGAAGGGTCTGCCACATCGCGACGATATACCTTACCGGGGGCAATAACATAAATAGGAAGATCCTGATCCTCCATAGCATGTACCTGCACGCCAGAAGTCTGGGTACGCAGCAGCACATCCGATTCCCCACGAACGCGAGAATGTTCTCCCGAAAAGTCACGCACATAGAACGTATCCTGCATAGATCGACTAGGATGATCGGCAGGAGCATTAAGTGCCGTAAAGTTATACCAGTCGGTTTCCACTTCAGGACCAGTAGCAACCGAATAGCCTAATCCCAAAAAGATTTCAGAAATTTCATCCGAAATCGCATTGATTAGGTGGCGTGTGCCCATTTGCTGCGCACGACCAGGAAGCGTTACATCTACTGCGCTTGCTTCCATTTTTGCTTCAAGCTCAGAGAAGGAAAGTTCCTTTTTCTTGCTTTCAAGTGCTGCTTCGATTTCATTGCGAGCAGCATTGACCGTTTTGCCCACTTCGGCACGATGCTCTTTGTCAATCTGGCCCATTGAGCGCAAATAGCCGGTAAGTGAGCCAGATTTGCCTACCACCTCAACACGAATTTTTTCAAGCGCCTCGGTATCAGGTGCCGAAGCGATAGCCGACAGTGTGTCGGCATGCAGGGATTTTACGTCATCTACTACTGACATTCCTCGCATCCTTT
>USIG01000108.1 GCA_900554685.1 uncultured Cryptobacterium sp. | reverse complement strand
CGATGTTTGGTGGTTGCCCATTTTGAATGCCCTGACATATATGCACCTTTCGACTAATTGTCACATTCGGTTATCTTCCGACCGAATATATTATCACATACCTACCTTCAATGCAGAAAATGCAGGTCGCCATGAAAAGAGCATAATCAAAGGCTCGTTTTCTCTTTAAAGTCCTTTTAAGGGTATGGCTAAAGGTGTGGTAAAAGGTATGACTTTTACCTTACAATTTTTTCATGCTGATATCCTTAAACGAACATAGACATGACCCTGTTTTGCGCGTTTTTTCGCACATGAGCGATTCAGAACTTCGTGATCCCAAGCAGCTCATCGGATTTTGTCGGGCAACAGGAATCCCCGTTGGAAGCGAAGGCATTTTTATTGCGGAGTCGCGAAACGTCATAGAGCGAGCACTCAACGCAGGGTTGAAGCCCTTTGCGCTCATATCTGAACAACGCTGGTTTGAACCCCATCGCGATCTGTTCGCACGAATAGAAAAACTCGATCAAACAGATGGGCCCATTTTTCAATACCTTGGAACTCATGCAGGAATCGAACAGCTCACTGGTTTCAAACGAACCGTAGGTCCCATTGCCGCATTTTATCGACCAACGCTAACCCCACTAAAAGAGATACTTACCAACGCGCGGCGCGTTGCTGTTTTGGAAGATATCACCAACTACACCAATATCGGAGCAATCTTTCGAAGCGCAGCTGCTCTAGGAATTGATGCGGTACTGGTAACGCCCGGCTGTCACGATCCGTTTTATCGACGTGCCGCACGCGTTTCAATGGGGACCGTGTTTCAAGTTCCTTGGACACGTATTCCTCAAATTGAAACCACCCCTCAGCACAAACGCGCCGATGTTTGCAGCTGTTCCCCTAAGTTCGACCACCAACGAAATGATCGTCAAGAATCCGATCATCAAGAAAGCAATACACACGACTGGGCAAAAGCAGGAATACCACAACTTCATGACGCAGGATTTATCGTTGCCGCACTTGCCCTTTGCGATAACTCTCTCTCGCTGCAGGACCCCCGCATCGCACAGGCTGAAAAACTCGCCTTGGTACTTGGCACCGAAGGAGACGGACTAGCGCAGAGCACTATTGCAACATGCGACTACACTATACGAATTCCTATGGCACATGAGGTAGATTCACTCAACGTTGCCGCAGCAAGTGCTGTTGCGTTTTGGGAAACATGCGGCAAGTATCTTTAGTTGCAAGTATCTTTAGGCTTGCGTTTAAACTTGTTTAGCAAGAATTGTACAAGTTATACCGGCTCGATTTCACCAGCAACAATCTTTTGATAATCTTCCCAGTTCTTGCGCAACAGTGCTGGCACATCTAGCTCATAGGGACAACGCTCCTTACAGGAACCACATTCAGTACATTCCTCAATACGCGCCATGTTCTCCTGCCATTCTTCGGAAAGCCATGCATCAGAGGGCGCACGACGAATCATCAGTGACATACGAGCACAGTTATTGATCGGAATATCAACCGTGCAAGGCATGCAATATCCGCATCCACGGCAAAAATCACCCTGCAGCGCACTACGTTCTTCTTCGAAGAATGCTTGAATTTCAGGGGTGATGGTAGGGGTATCGCTCATATAGCTGAGCCACTCATCAAGTTCATGCATACGCTGAATACCCCAAATAGGCACCACGTTATCGAATTGCGTCATATAAGCCATAGCTGCCTGCGAATTTGTAATCAAGCCACCCGCAAGACCTTTCATTGCAATAAACCCAACATTGTTCTTCTCGCAGGTACGCACCAGATCTTCTTCTCTTTTAGAAGCCAAATAGCTCAAAGGAAACTGAAGTGTTTCATAGAGTCCTGATTCGGCAATTTCTTCTGCAACGGCAATAAGATGAGCCGTTATACCAATATGGCGAATCTTACCCTGACGCTTTGCTTCCACTAAGCACTCATACATACCCGTCCCATCCCCTGGGCGATAACACTGAGGAACACAATGCAGCTGATAAAGATCAAGGTAGTCTGTTTGCAACAACGAGAGCGACTGTTCCAAATCTGCCCAAAACGCTTCGGGTGTTTTTGCCTGCGTTTTAGAAGCAATAAAAACCTTTTCGCGCATTCCCTTAAACGCAATGCCGAGCCTCTCCTCACTATTAGAGTAAGCACGCGCCGTGTCAAAAAACGTCATTCCGCCTTCATACGCCTTACGCAAAAGCGCTACCGCTTCTTGTTCACTACAGCGCTGAAGGGGCAACGCGCCAAACGCGTTTTGGGGAGTGGAAATACCGGTACTTCCAAGCGTGATGGTTTTCATAGGAGGACTCTTTCTCGCGATATATAAGTATTATCAATTAGCCAAATGGCTCCGTTTAAGCTATAAAGAAAATTTGCAGTATGCATACTTTGCTTCCTTCATTGTATGATACCAACATTACTCGCTTTTATTTGCAATATGGAAAGGTTCTCATGACAAAATTTAGCCACGTAATCGTGCGCCGTCCTGGCAAGTCACTTTGCGACGGTATTACGAGCGCTCCCGAACTCGGTCAGCCAATCTACGAACGCGCTCTCGAAGAGCATCGCGACTATGTTCACGCCTTGGAACAGTGCGGCGTAGATGTAACCATCCTTCCCGCATTGGAAGAATACCCTGATTCTTGCTTCGTGGAAGATCCCGCTGTCATCACGCGTATGGGAGCAATTATCACCAATCCTGGTGCCGAAAGCCGCAATGGTGAAAAAAACGAAATCGAACCTGTCATTCGCCGTTTCTTTGATGACGATCACATCAAGCACATCACTGCTCCCGGCACGCTTGAAGGCGGCGACGTCATGATGGTTGGCGATCATTTTTATGTAGGTCGCTCTGCACGTACCAACGAAGAAGGAATTCGCCAGTTTATCGAAATCCTCGAAGGTTGGGGTCTTGAAGGTTCTGAGGTTGCCTTAGAAGAAGTTCTTCACCTTAAGACCGGCGTTAACTATTTAGAGAACAACAACATGTTGGTATCCGGTGAGTTTATCGATAAGCCCGAATTTGCTCAGTACAACAAGGTAGTTGTTCCTGAAGAAGAAGCATACGGCGCTAACTGCATTTGGGTAAACGATACCGTAATCGTGGCTGAAGGTTATCCAAACGTTTTGAAGGCAGTGCAGGATTTGGGTTACAAAACTCTTATCGTAGATACGTCAGAATATCGCAAAATTGATGGCGGTCTTTCCTGCTTAAGCTTGCGTTTCTAGCTTTTATATATCAACCAAAGGTGCACTTTGGACCCTAAGAGAGCTGTTGGCTTGTTTTAACACCTCACTTTTTGCAGCCCTTAGTGCACCTCTAAAAAAATCGTATCTAGATTTCGGCCTTAAGTAACTGATTGTTTTGCAATCACCCCTTTAAAAGTAAAGTCTGCAAGACCATGTCGTTAAATCTCTAGCTTTTACTTTTTAGCTAGCTTATCTATCGTCCTGATCTCATCTTTTGCTTATCTTGTAGCTTGATTGCACAAAAAGTCAGTTCGCCTCTGAAAGGATTGCGAATGTCAACCTCTGAAATATCAAGTTCAACTTCCCCTAAAGCTCCTGGTCTCAGCGATTCTGAAAAAGGAATTATTGATCCGAATGGCTTGAGCGTTTTTCGTCTCACCATGATGGTAATTACCGCTAGTGTCTGCGGCGGTATCTTTTCTCTTGCAGGTGACTTGGCTGCAGGTGGTGCAAACACCGGAGCAGTTCTTGTTTCCTGGCTTATCTGTTTTGTAGGCGTTTTGTCCTTAGCGTTGGTGTTCTATGGACTTTCCCGCGTTCGTTCCAATTTAACAGGCGGCATCTATGCCTATGCGGCAGCCGCTTTTGGCAAATACATCGGCTTTAATTCTGCATGGGGTTACTGGATTAGCTCCTGCTTAAGCAATGCAGGCTATGCCATTATGCTCTTCGGAGCGCTGGGATACTTCTTTCCCGTATTTGGCGAAGGAAACAACCTTCCTTCTTTGATCTGCGCTTCAATCTTTTTATGGTTCATTGCTTTTTTGGTATCGCGAGGCGTAAAAGAAGCAACAGGCGTAAACGTTATTGTCACCTTAGCAAAATTAGTACCGCTTGGCCTTTTCATTGTTTCTATTCTTCTTCTTGGTAAATTTAACCCCACCATTTTCATGGAAAACTTCTGGGGAGAGCCAGGAGGACCCGATTTTCTGACACAGGTATCATCAACCATGGTTGCTCTGGTGTGGGTATTTGTTGGTATCGAAGGTGCTATTACCATTTCAGGACGCGCCAAATACAGCCGCGACGTAGGCCGTGCCACTATCTTTGGCTTCGTATCGGTCTTTGTGCTGTACTTGGTTATTTCGCTTTTATCACTTGGTATTATGCCTCGTGCTGAAATGGCGGAGCTTGCCACGCCTTCTATGGCCGGTATCCTCGAGGCAGCCATTGGCCCCATAGGCGCTACGGTAGTAAATTTAGGCGTTATTCTCTCCCTCGTTGGAGCGATGCTTGGCTATGTCATCATCGCCTCTGAAACACCTTTCCAGGCTGCTCGTTGGGGCGCATTTCCTCAGGTATTCACCAAGGTGAATAAACACGATGCCCCCATTGTGACCATTATCTGCAGCGTAGGATTTATTCAGTTGTTCTTGATTCTTTCCCTGGCAGCAGAAAGTACTTATCAGTTCTTCTATGCTTGTGCTGTATCAATGATCCTTTTTGCCTACGTATCTTCGGCGCTATATTACGCTATCATCTCCTGGAAAAATGATCGTATGAACGCGCCAGGCGCACCCAAACTTTGGATAGCTCGTTTGGTGAGCACGGTATGTGTTTGCTACACCATCTTCTTGATTTACTCCTGTGGTGCTCAAGGCGTTATGATCACCTCAATCCTTTTCCTTCCTGGATTGATTGTTCATGTTGTTGCGCAACGAAACCGTGGTGAGGCAGCACTTCCCCACAGACGCGATAAGGTTTTGGCTGCCATTATCGTTATTGCAGCCGTTGTATCGCTCGTACTTCACTTTTCCGGTATTGCCCCAATCGTCTAAAGCGTGAAGTCTTTAAGGGTTATAGATCAAACCTTATACTGAGCGCCTTTATAAGCATCAACTCTGCGAGCATCGATGCTTTCACAAGAAAAAAGAGCTTGTCGAATTTCTGTTCGGCAAGCTCTTAGTTTATTTGAGAGATTGTTTCTTCAATTCTGTGAAGGCACTTCTTGGATACCCTCGGGGAAACTCACTGAGGCATTCTGCAGGCACTCTCACGATGGATGGTTGCCCTTATAGGTAGGTCACCAACTCCGAAAGCTCTTTGGTGCTTTCATGATTCTTAAGAGGACCAGCACCTTCTGCAGCAAACCCTAAATCAAGCAGCAATACTACCTCTTCACTCTCTGGCAATCCAAATGCTTCATGAGCCTCATCAGGATTAAAACAGTTAACCCAACATGAGTCCACGCCAGCATTCTTTGCTGCCAACATCATATGCGTTGCCACAATAGAGGCATCTTCCACTCCGGAGTGGTGAGTATTACCCGGATAGGTATAAGCGCCCTCATGATCGAACGCCACCATAAGTACCACTGGTGCGCCATAGCGACAGGGTGTAAGAGCATCAATCTTAGCAAGTGCTTCTTCGGAGCGCAAAACATAGATATGCTGCTCTTGAGCGTTTCTTGCCGTAGGGGCAACTTGTCCTGCCTTTAAAATATCCTCAAGTTGTTCATCAGAAATTGGTTTGCCGTCGTACTTCTTGCAAGAATAACGGCTTTTAA